>JBGSNJ010000082.1:0-7624 GCA_041739715.1 Aestuariivirga sp. | reverse complement strand
ACCGTTCAGGGCTTCATAGGCCGCCGCAGCCGCCGCGTTGTTCCGGGCTTCGCCAAACTCCGAAATGTCGGCCCCGGCGGCGAAGGCCTCGCGGCCTTGGCCGCGCAGCACGATCGCCCTCACATCAGCCTGCTCATCAAGAGATTTCATCAATGGCGGAATGGCGGCCCACATGGCGCCGTTCAGCGCATTGCGCCGTTCGGGCCGGTTCAACACCAGCCAACCGATTGAATCTTCGACAAAAGCCTGAATATGGGGGGAGGGCGAGGACAAGGGTTTCATGGCCGCGCTTGTAGCGTTAACCGGGCGCTATCACAATCGGGTGCCACTCTCCCCATTTCGGCACTTTAGGGATATACTTCGCCGGGACATGGGAGTGCATGATGCGGCAGGCAGCGAAAACCGTCGAGAAGCTCGATCCGGTCTGGGACCGCATCCGCGAGGAAGCGGAGGCGATAGCACGGCATGAGCCCGCACTGGGTGGCTTCATCTTCTCGCTCGTCCTGAACCACGAGAGTTTCGAGGAAGCGCTGACGCATCGGCTGGCACAGCGCCTTGGCAACCCGGACATTGGCCCGGATCTGATCGTCCATGCCTTCAATGATGCCATCAAGGCCGAGCCGGAGATTGGCCATGCGGCACGGGCCGACATCATCGCGACCTATGACCGCGACCCGGCCTGCTACCGCTATATCGACCCGCTGCTCTACTTCAAGGGTTACCAGTCCATCCAGGCCCACCGGATGGCCCACCGCCTGTGGCACCTTGGGCGCAAGGACTTCGCCTATTACCTGCAGAGCCGATCCTCAATGATCGCATCGATGGACATCCACCCGGCCGCACGCATCGGCAAGGGCATCATGGTGGACCATGGCCATGACATCGTGATCGGCGAAACCGCCGTGATCGAGGACAATGTCTCGATCATGCAGGGTGTGACGCTGGGCGGAACCGGCAAGGAAAGCGGCGACCGCCATCCCAAGATCCGTTACGGCGTCCTGGTTGGGGCAGGGGCGAAGATCCTTGGCAACATCGAAATCGGCCATTGCTCGCGCGTGGCCGCCTGCTCGGTGGTGCTGCACGACGTTCCCGCCAACACGACGGTGGCCGGCGTTCCCGCCAAGGTGGTCGGCTATGCCGGCTGCACCGAACCGGCGCGCGCCATGGACCACAATGTGGAGCCGGTTGCGGCTGATCCGGATTGAGGCTAGAGGGGCGCGAGGTCCCCTCAGGAGTTGCCCGCCTTGAAACCCGACGAAATCGCCAAGCTCACGAAGTTCCTGCGCGCCAAGTTCGAACTGCCCTCACTGGCGGTGCGCAAGCGGCCGCAGAAGAACGACTCGGCTGAGGTCTACATCGGCGACGAGTTCATCGGAGTCATCTTCCGCGATGAGGAGGATGGCGAATTGTCCTACAATTTCTCCATGGCCATTCTCGAGATTGATCTGGACGAATAGGGCGGCTGCCTTCCAAAAGCCTTGAGGACGAATCAAGTTTCCCGGTTCTAGTATCGCGCGCAGGCCTCAGATCGGCACCCGCACCATGGCAAGACCCAGCTACAAGAGAATCCTCCTGAAGGTATCCGGCGAAGTGCTGATGGGCGACCAGCCCTTTGGCATTGATCTTGGAACCGTCGGCCGGGTGGCGGATGAAGTCATGGCCTGTGCCGCAGCGGGTGCCCAGATCGCCCTCGTCATCGGCGGCGGAAACATCTTCCGGGGCCTCGCCGGTGCGGCAAGAGGCATGGACAGGGTCTCGGCCGACCACATGGGAATCATGGCCACGGTGATGAATGCCCTGGCCATGCAGGGCGTGCTCAATGCCAAGGGCGCGGATGCCCGTGTCCTGTCCGCCATTGCCATGCCCAGCGTGTGCGAGACCTATGCGCCGGCCAAGGGGCGCCATCATCTCGAACAGGGCCGCATCGTGATCTGTGCCGCTGGCACCGGATTGCCGTTTTTCACAACGGATACCGGAGCCGCCTTGCGTGCCGCCGAATTGCAATGCGAGGCCCTGCTGAAGGGAACGAGCGTCGATGGCGTCTATTCGGCCGACCCCAAGACCGATCCGTCCGCCAGGCGCTTCGAAACCATCACCTTTTCCGAGATCCTCCGGCACGACCTGCGCATCATGGACCCGGCAGCCATCGCCCTTGCGCGGGACAATGGGATTCCGGTAGTTGTGTTTTCCATCCGCAAGCCCGGTGCCGTCCGCGATGTGCTCAATGGCACGGGGCTCTTTACCACCGTGACCAAGGACTGAACCCATGGCCCAGCCTGCGCCCTTCAATGCCCAGGATCTCAAGCGCCGCATGAGCGGCGCGGTCGAGGCCCTCAAGCATGACTTTGGCGGCCTGCGCACCGGACGTGCCTCCGCCTCGCTCCTCGAACCGATTCAAGTCGACGCCTATGGCGCATCCATGCCCTTGAACCAGGTCGGCTCGGTCACCGTGCCCGAGCCGCGCCTCCTGCAGATCAGTGTCTGGGATCGTGGACTGGTGATTGCCGTCGAGAAGGCAATCCGGGCGTCGAATCTGGGCCTCAATCCGCAGACTGAGGGGCAGGTCATCCGGCTGCGCATGCCGGACCTCACCCAGGACCGGCGCAAGGAACTGGTAAAGGTTGCCCATCAATATGCGGAGAAGGCCCGGGTCGCGGTGCGCAACGTGCGCCGCGATGGCATGGATCAGCTCAAGGCGCTGGAGAAGGAACACCTGATCAGCGAGGACGAACACAAGAAGAAGGCCGACGATGTGCAGAAAATGACCGACGAGACCATCAAGGAGGTCGACACCGCATTGAAGCACAAGGAAGCCGAGATCATGCAGGTGTGAGAGGCTACAGGTCCGAATGCCGACGTCGGTGCCAGAAATGACCAAGCCTGTGCCGCGCCATGTTGCCATCATCATGGACGGCAATGGCCGGTGGGCTTCGCAGCGGGGATTGCCGCGGGCGGCCGGGCATCGCCGGGGCGTCGAGGCGGTCCGCCGTGCGGTCCGCGCCGCAGCCGAGCTCGGCATCGAATATCTGACGGTCTACAGTTTCAGCGCCGAGAACTGGTCGCGCCCGCAGGAGGAGGTGTCCTTCCTGCTCGATCTTCTGCGCCGCTTTATCCGGACCGATGTGGCCGACCTGCACAAGGCGGGCATCCGCATCACCGTCATCGGTGATCGGACGGGACTGGACGATGGACTCGTCAAGATGATCGATGAGGCCGAGGCGCTGACGGCCGGAAACTCCAAGCTGAAGCTGGTGGTCGCCTTCAACTATGGCAGCCGCCAGGAAATCACCAAGGTTACACGAGCGATTGCCCGTAAAGTGGCCGAAGGCAAGATCCATCCGGACGACATCACGCCTGCCGTGATTGCCAATCACCTCGACACGGGCGGCATGCCAGATCCTGACCTGCTGATCCGGACCGGCGGCGAACAGCGGCTGTCGAACTACTTGCTTTGGCAGTGCGCTTACACCGAATTCGTCTTCCTTCCGGAATACTGGCCGGATTTCGATGCAGGCTTGCTTGAGACTGCGATCGCGGAGTTCCGCGGGCGTGACCGGCGCTTTGGCGGGCTCAAGGTCCAGTCCGGCTGATGGCCGACGCCGCGCCGCCTGCCGCTCCGAAGTGGGCTGACCTCGGCGTTCGCCTGATTTCGGCGGTGGTGCTGATTCCGGCCGTCATCGCCGATGTCTGGGCTGGTGGCATCTGGTTCAACCTCTTCGTTGCCTTGCTTGGCGTGCTGATGGCAAACGAATGGGTGACGATCTGCCATCGTCAGGATCAACGTCAGTTCGCCTTGCATGCGGCCGCTGCCATCGCTGGCGCGCTCTTGCCGCTCGAAGTGGGGATCTGGGGCAGCCTCGCGGCCATTGCGGTGCTCTGGGCGATTTCTGCCGGCTTTGCCCGCTATCAGGATCCGGCCGGCGCAAAATGGCGCTATCTTGGCGTACCCTACGTCAGCCTGCCGGCAATTGCCCTGGTACTGTTGCGGAATGACCAGGTCTACGGGATCGCCGCCATCATCTGGATCATGGTGACGGTCTGGAGCGCGGATTCCCTGGCCTATTTTGCTGGCCGCATCATTGGCGGCCCGAAGCTGGCGCCGGTGATCTCGCCGAAGAAGACCTGGGCCGGGCTGGGCGGCGCTGTGGCGGGGAGCGCCCTGGCGTCTCTCGCCTTTGCCCTCATTGCCGGGCTGCCGGGCCTGCTTTTGCTGGCTTTTCTGGCTGGACTGCTCGCCATCGTTGAACAGACGGGTGATCTGTTCAAGTCGGCAATGAAGCGACACTACGGCGTGAAGGACTCCGGCCGTCTCATTCCGGGGCATGGTGGGGTGATCGACCGTGTCGATGGTCTTGTGGCGGTGGCGATGGCTGCCGCGCTCATCGGGCTGGCGAGGGGTGGCATGGAAGCCACAGGTGCCGGGCTTCTCGTGTGGTAACCATAATTAGCCGAAATATTGTCGCAATGCCCGGGTCTTGTGGTTAATCAACGGTTAAGACGCGCCTGCATTTGGCACAAGCCTTGCGGCAGTCGGAGAAGGGCAACGACTTGGGTCAACTTGGCTCTGTCGCACCCGCCGGGGATGAGGATTGGTCATGGACCTGTTGAGTATTCTGCACGTGCCTTACACGACGGCGGTGTTCTACGCGCTGCCATTTCTGGCGGCCTTGACCGTCATCGTCTTCATCCATGAATACGGGCACTACAAGGTGGCCCGCTGGTGTGGCGTCGAGATCGAGGCCTTTTCGATCGGTTTCGGAAAGGAGATCTTCGGCTGGTACGACAAGCATGGCACGCGCTGGAAACTGAGCTGGATCCCGCTGGGTGGCTACGTCAAGTTCGCGGGCGACGCCAACGCCGCGAGCATGCCTGATCCGCAGCAGCAGGCCGATGCCGCCAAGGACCCGGGCAACTTCCATGGCAAGCCGGTCTGGCAACGCGCTGCCATCGTCGCGGCCGGTCCCATTGCCAATTTCATTCTTGCGGTCGGGATCTTCGCGGCGGCCTTCATGTTCGTCGGCGTCCCGATCATCGAACCCCGGGTCGATGAGGTTGTTGCCGGAAGCGCCGCCGAGAGGGCCGGTTTGCAGAAGGGCGATCTGGTCCTGGCCGTCGATGGCAAGGCCATCGGCAGCTTCGGTGAACTGCAGCGGTCCATCGTGACGCGTCCAGGCGAGTCGATCCCGCTGCTGATTGACCGGGAGGGGACGCAGATGACGATTACCGCCGTGCCGGACCTCAAGGAGGAACCCGACAATTTTGGCGGCAAGGTTCGAATCGGGCTTCTCGGTATTCGCCACAACGCCCAGGGTGACGTGCGGTTCGAAACCTATGGCCCCATCGAAGCTGTGGAAAAGGGCGTCGAGCGCACTTGGTTCATCGTCGCGACCACGTTTAAGTACCTGGGAAAGCTGGTGACGGGCCGGGAGAGTGCGGATCAGCTCGGCGGGCCAATTGCGATGGCGAAGGCCGCTGGCGATGCGGCAGCCAATGGTTGGTTCCAGTTCATCTCTGTGATCGCGTTTTTGTCCGTGAGTATAGGTCTCATTAACCTTTTCCCAATTCCTATGCTGGATGGTGGCCACCTCGTTTACTACGCCATCGAGGCCGTCCGTGGCCGCCCGATGGGGCCGATGGCTCAGGAATGGGGATTCCGAATCGGGTTCTCGCTGGTCATCATGCTGATGCTGGTGGGGACCTGGAACGATGTTGTGCGGCTGTTTTCAATGGCTTTCGGGGGCTAAGCGCGCGAGATCATTTTCAATTGCAATCAAAGCCGAAGCAGATAAAACGGCACACGGCTAAAGGGACTCATCCAGGGACGGCTGGGCTAGCGGAAGATTGAAGTTTTGATGAATCATCGGTTTGTGATTGTTGGGGTCCTGGCGATGCTACTGGCGTTCGTCGCGCCGGTTGCAGCCCCCCAGGTGCTTGTCTCGTCCGCCGCAGCTCAGGCCTCCGGTATTGTGATCGAGGGCAACCAGCGTGTCGAAAACGACACGATCATTGCCTATCTGCAGTTCGACAGCGCCAGCGGCTACGATGCCGACTCGGGAGACGCGTCGGTCAAGGCCCTGTTTCAGACGGGCCTGTTCACAGACGTGCAGATCTTCCGGCGTGGCAATCAGGTGGTGATCAAGGTCGAGGAGAACCCGCAGATCAACCGGGTGAACTTCGAGGGTAACAGCGAAATCAAGGACGCCGACCTTTCGAAGGAAGTTGAGCTTCGCGAGCGTATGATGTTTACCCGCGCACGCGTCGTGAGCGATGTCAATCGCATCATCTCGCTCTATCGGCGTTCGGGCTTCTACACCGTAACCGTGTCGCCGAAGATCATCCGCTTGCCGCAGAACCGGGTCGATCTCGTGTTCGAGATCAACGAAGGCGGCGAGACCAAGGTCAAGAACATCGAATTCGTCGGCAACGACAATTTCAGCGCCTCCGATCTCAGGGGGGTCGTCGGTACCCAGGAAGCGCGGTGGTGGAAGTTCTTCGCGCGTAACGATACATACGATCCAGATCGGCTTGAGTACGATAAGGAGTTGCTGCGGCGGTACTATCTGCGCAACGGCTTCGCCGATGTGCGTGTGATCGGCGCGGATGCCGTGCTTTCGCCGGATGGTGAATACTTCAATATCACCTACACGATCGAGGAAGGTCCCAAATACAAGATTGCCGATGTCGCCGTGAACGTGGGCGAGGCCAATCTCGATCCGGACGATTTGAAGAAGGCGGTGCGGACGGGCGTCGGCGACGTCTATGATGCTGGCCGCGTGGATGCCACAGTGGAGCGGCTAACCCTTGCTGCGTCGCGCCAGGGCTTCGTCTTCGCGAAGGTCAACCCCAACATTCAGCGCAATGAAGGCGACAGCACGCTCAACATTACGTATAATATCGTTGAAGGTACGCGCACCTACATCGAGCGCATCGAAATCGTCGGCAACTCCCGGACGGAAGATCAAGTCATCCGCCGCGAACTGCGGCTCTACGAAGGCGATGCGTTCAACCGTGTTCTCGTGGATCGTGCGCGCCGGCGCCTGACCGCGCTGGACTACTTTGAGAGGATCGAGTTCGTAGAGGAAGAGGGGTCCGCGCCCGACAAGGTCGTGCTGATCGTTCAGGTGGTGGAGAAGTCCACAGGCTCTATCAACTTCTCCATCGGTTTCTCGACGGTTGACTATGTCGTGGGGTCCATTGCCCTGTCCGAACGGAACTTCCTGGGCAAGGGCTATGATGTCAAGATCAACACGACGGCCAGCTGGTACAACCAGTCAATCGATGCCAGCTTCACCAACCCCTATATGTTTGGGTTGCCGATCTCCGGCGGTATCGATGTCTACGCCACCCGGACGGACTATCAGGAAGAATCGTCCTATGATTCTCGGGCCATCGGTTTTGCCTTGCGCACCGGGTTCCGGCTGGATGAGTATTCCTCGATTCGTTTCACATATGGCCTGTCCTACCGTGATGTCGATGGTATCAGTTATTCGTCAGCTGCACCGGCCGTCATCGAGTCCGAGGGGAAGACTCTCAAGTCGTTCTTGGGAAGCACCTACACCTGGGACAATCTTGATAACCCGAACCGGCCCTCGAACGGTTTCCGTGGTCAGCTGGTTGGCGAGTT
>JBGSNJ010000057.1:0-1852 GCA_041739715.1 Aestuariivirga sp. | reverse complement strand
TCAGGCGGAGGCCGGAGAAGGGCCTGCTTGGCGGCATGATGGAAGTGCCGTCAACCGACTGGGCCGCGAGACTGCCGCAGGACCCCGCAGCACAGGCGCCGCTGGATGCGACGTGGGTCACGGTGCCTGGCCTGGTGCAGCACACCTTCACGCATTTTCAGCTTGCACTGACGGTGCTGAAGGCCGTGGCGCTTTCCGATGGCGTTCTACGCGACGGCGGCGACTACCGCTGGGTGGCCCGTACCGATCTGGCAGGCGAAGCGCTGCCGACGGTGATGCGCAAGGTGGTGGCGCTGGTGGAGGGGGACGGTTAGCGAGTGGCGAATGGTGAGTGGCGAATGGTGAATACTGCTCGTTGTTTTTCTAGTTGATACTTACGATCTGCTACTTACCATTCGCCATTCGCCATTCGCCATTCGCCATTCGCCCCTACCGACGCCCGCCGACCTCGTCGATGTGGGACAGCAGGTCAGCCGGATCTTCGTAGACGCGATAGGCGCCGGCGCGTTCGAGTTCCTCCTGTCCGTAACCGCCGGACAGCAGGCCGATTCCGAGGGCCCTGGCGCGGCGGGCGGCCAGCATGTCCCAGATGGCATCGCCCACCACGCAGGAGGATTCGATGTCGACACCGAGTTTCTCGGCCGCGGCAAGGAAAAGGTCAGGGTCAGGCTTGGCGTAGCGCACCAGGTCGCGCGTGATGACGGTTACCCTTGTCGGATCGACGCCGATGATCTTCAACACCGGGCCGGCGGTTTCCATGCGCCCCGAGGTGGCGATGGCCCAGGGAATGCCGTTGTCGGTGAGATAGGCGAGAAGCTCCTTCGCGCCCGGCAGAGGCCGGGTGCGCGGCGAACGCGCGCTGTAGTGCTTCGCGTGCAGCTTGCGCAGGCGTTCGAGCAGTTCGGTGTCGAACTCGCGGCCGGTTTCGCGGGCCAGCGCCTTGGTGAAGAGGCCGCCGGACATGCCGATCTTGCGGTGCAGGCGCCAGACCGAGACGTCGAATCCCTCTTCCAGCAAGGCGTCGTGCCAGGCGAGCACATGGTCATAGACGGAATCGACGAGCGTGCCGTCGAGATCGAAGAGAAACGAGGTTTGCGTGCGAGCCTTCATCGGGGCCTCCTGTCTTGCGGATGGCTTAGTCCCGGATGCCGGGGCCCGCAACCCGCGAGCCGCGGGACGGACCTATGCGCTATCGGCCATCTCGCTGCGGATCTGCTGGCGCAGCACGTCGATCGGGATCAGCGCATTTCCCTTGCGGATGTGCCAGAAGGTCCAGCCGTTGCAGGCCTCCGCGCCCTGCACATGGGCGCCGATCTTGTGGATCGAGCCCGAGGCATTGCTGCAGGCGATGGAGCCATCGGCGCGCACCCGCGCGGCGATGCGCTGGGCCGGATCGAAGAGCGTTTCGCCGGCCTTCACCAGTCCGCGCTCGATCAGCGTGCCGAAGGGAACCCGGGGCTCCGCACGCTTGGGCGTCGTGACCTTCAGCGCCTCATCGGGAAGCCTGTCGGTTGCATCGATGCGGGCCCGCGCCGCCTCGGCATAGGCCTCCTCGCGCTCGATGCCGATGAAGACGCGGCCCAGCTGCTTGGCCGCAGCGCCCGTGGTGCCGGTGCCGAAGAAGGGATCGAGGATCAGATCGCCCGCATTGGACGAAGACAAGAGCACGCGATGCAAGAGGGACTCCGGTTTCTGGGTGGGATGAAGCTTGTCGCCGCCGCCGTTCTTGAGGCGCTCAGACCCGGTGCAGAGCGGCAGGGTCCAGTCGGAGCGCATCTGCAGGTCGTCGTTGAAGACCTTCATGGCTTCGTAGTGGAAGGTGTATTTCGACTCCGGACCGCGTGCCGCCCAG
>JBGSNJ010000049.1:0-28788 GCA_041739715.1 Aestuariivirga sp. | reverse complement strand
TGCCAATCGATCCGTGCCTGGCCGCTTCATCGTGCCCCTGGGGGCCACCGGCGGCTTCCTGGATGCCATCGGCGGTGGTGGCTGGGGTCCGGTGGTTACGTCAAGCCTGATCGGCGCTGGCGCCCCGCCGCGCTATGTGGTGGGAACCGTGAATGCTGCAGAGTTTGTGGTCACCTGCGCGATCGTGTCGGCCTTTGCAGTAACGCTGCTTCTGGGCGTCTGGCACGAGGCTGCCGGCCTGATGGATCACGGGCTGGCGGTGCTGGGACTGATTCTCGGCGGACTGCCAGCCGCCTTCTTTGCCGGCTGGCTGTTGAAGGCCGCGCCGCGGAAGCCGCTCATGATTGCCGTTGGCCTGCTGGTGATTGGCCTGTCAGGCTATGAACTGTCACGTATCCTTGGCTAAGGCGCCAACTGTTCGCGGAGTATGCTGAAATCACCCACCTTCACCGGCTTCCCCTCGGGTCCTCCGGAGATGCGAAGCCAGACGGCCTTTCCGGCCGTGTGTCCCGGAATGGCGAAGGTCTGGCTGTCGTTGGACTGCTGCAGCGTGTAGCTCATCACCGGCCGGCCCGACGCCTCAAGCTGGCCCTCCGGAAGGATCATCACATCGAGGTTGGTGGCCAGAGTGGCCGGATCGGCACCCACGGGAGGGGTATAGCGGATGGCCGTCACCGGCTGGCTGGTCGGAAGGTTGAAGCTGACAAGAATGTTCAGCTCGGTGTCGGGAGGCCGGATGACGACTCCGGTGTCGGCGGCGCCATCGAAGAGCGCCGCGAAGTCGTACCGCTCCGCCGAGTCATCCTTGAGGGCGGCTGTGAAGAGTGCGCCCTTCTCCAGCGCCAGTGCGTCGGTTGCAAGCAAAGGCCCGCCATCGCTCTTGATCGCCGCTTCGTCAACGGCGGCCGGCTGATCCAACGCAACGGTGACCTGCAGCGGGGGGGCGGCCTCGTGATTCGGGCCAAAGGCCTGATAGGCTGCGATCGTCACGCCGGCCAGAGCGGCGAAACTTGATACCACGATATGGAGGTTGTTGAGCTTCATGGGCTCAGGCTTTGAGAATTGACCGTCCCGCGTATGTGGCCTGAGTTCCAAGTTCTTCCTCGATCCGCAGCAGCTGGTTATACTTCGCCAGCCTGTCGGAGCGCGCCAGCGAACCCGTTTTGATCTGGCCGCAATTTGTGGCAACAGCAAGATCAGCTATGGTCGAATCCTCTGTTTCGCCCGAGCGATGCGACATCACGGCAGTGTAACCTGCCTTGTGAGCCATTTCGACCGCTTCCAGAGTCTCGGTGAGCGACCCGATCTGGTTCACCTTCACCAGTATCGAGTTCGCGATGCCCTCGCCGATGCCCCTCTTGAGTCGCTTGGTATTGGTCACGAAGAGGTCGTCACCCACGAGCTGGCAGGTCTTGCCGATCAAATCCGTCACCTGCTTCCAGCCCTCCCAGTCATCTTCCGCCATGCCATCTTCGATCGAGATGATGGGATAGGCCTTGGAGAGCTTGGCCAGGTAGGCCGCCTGCTCTGCGACGGAGCGCTTCACGCCTTCGCCTTCATAGTCGTAGACACCGTTCTTGAAGAACTCGGTGGCGGCGCAATCGAGCGCGAGATAGATGTCGTGTCCCGGCTTGTAGCCCGCCTGTTCAACGGCCTTCATCACGAAGTCCAGTCCTGCCTCAGCGGAAGGAAGATTGGGAGCGAAACCGCCTTCGTCGCCGACGTTGGTGTTGTGTCCTGCCTTCTTGAGTGCCGCCTTCAAGGTGTGGAACACCTCGGCTCCCATGCGCAGCGCTTCGCGGAAGGTTGGCGCCCCGACCGGCATGACCATGAATTCCTGGAAATCGATCGGATTGTCGGCATGCGCGCCGCCGTTGATGATGTTCATCATCGGAACCGGCAAGGTGCGGGCAGCAGCGCCTCCGACATAGCGGTAGAGCGGTAGGCCGCAGGATTCGGCTGCCGCCTTTGCCACGGCGAGCGACACGCCCAGTATGGCATTGGCGCCAAGCTTCGCCTTGTTGGCCGTGCCATCGAGTTCGATCATTGTGCGGTCGATGGCGATCTGGTCCTCGGCTTCCATTCCCGCCAGCGCGTCGAAAATCTCTCCATTGACGGCGGCCACGGCTTTGGTCACGCCCTTGCCAAGGTAGCGGGACTTGTCGCCATCGCGCAGCTCCACCGCCTCATGTGCGCCCGTCGAGGCGCCGGAGGGCACCGCCGCCCGGCCCATTGAGCCATCTTCCAGCACGACATCCACCTCGACGGTCGGGTTGCCGCGGCTATCCAGGATCTCGCGTGCGGTTACGTCCAGAATTGCGGTCATTTCGTGCTCCTGAAAAGGATCGGGGTCCTCGGCCTTATGCGGTCGCGGCGCGCTGTTTGCAAGTGGATCACCGGTGCCGGGCGATCAGGCCTTGGCGATCTTGTCGAAGGCGAGGAGCTTGATCAAGAGAGGCTCTAGCCTGTCCAACGGAACCATGTTGGGGCCATCGGAGGGCGCATTGTCAGGATCCTCATGTGTTTCGATGAAGACGCCGGCTACCCCGACGGCAACGGCCGCCCGGGCCAGAACCGGCACCATGCGGCGGTCGCCCCCCGAGCTTGCCCCCTGCCCTCCAGGCTGCTGCACGGAGTGCGTTGCGTCGAAGATCACCGGCGCGCCCGTCTCGGCCATGATCGGCAGGGCCCGCATGTCTGACACCAGCGTGTTGTAGCCGAAGCTTGCACCGCGTTCGGTCAGCAGCACGTTGGGATTGCCCGACCCCACCACCTTGTCCAGGACGTTCTTCATGTCCCAAGGCGCCAGGAACTGCCCCTTCTTCACGTTCACCACCCGGCCGGTCTTCGCGGCGGCGATCAGCAGATCCGTCTGACGGCTAAGGAAAGCCGGAATCTGCAGCACATCGACGACGCTGGCGACCTCGGCGCATTGCGCGTTCTCGTGGACATCGGTGAGCACCGGCAGGTTCAGCTCCTTGCCGATGGCTTCGAAAACGGCCAGCGACTTCTCCAGTCCCATACCACGCCGGCCGCCGAGGCTGGTGCGATTGGCCTTGTCGAAGCTGGACTTGTAGACGAGGCCCAGGCCGAGCTTCTGGCAAATCTCCTTGAGCCGCCCGGCCATCATGAAGGCATGGTCGCGGCTTTCCATCTGGCACGGTCCGGCGATGAGGCTGAGTGGAAGCGCGTTGCCGAAGGACACGTCACGCGCACGAACAATGGCATTTGTCATTTGGGGTACACCAGAAATGTTCCTGATCCATGGGCATAGAGCTTGCCGTCTTGATCAATCACCCGGGCTTCGGCAGTGAACATGGTCCGGCCGCTGTGAATGACGGTACCGATGCATCTCAGCGGACCATGCTCGGCAGTCAGTTTCCGGACGTAGTTGACCTTCATCTCGATGGTCCCGTAACCCGTCCCCGCCGGCAGTTTTGTCTGCACCGCCACGCCCATTGCACTGTCGATCAGCGCCGCGCAATAGCCGCCATGCATGCGGAGTTGGGGATTGTAGAACTGTGGCCCCGGAACCGCCTCGAAAGTGGCCCTGCCGTCATCCACGGCAACAAGCCGGAAATTCAGCGTCTCGGCCATGGCCGAACCATGCCAATCCTTCAGCATCTCCCGGAGATACTCAAGACCCGACCGGTCTTCCGCCATCTGCTTCTTCTCGTTCATTACGCCCGCCTACAGCCGCGGCGCCTGAATTAGCCCAACCGGATTGGGAATGGTAATCCCTTTTTCGCGGAAGGTCCGCAGGATCTCGAAGCGAACGTCGCTCGCCACCACCGCACCATCCAGAATATCGGGTACGAAGGCCTTGAGCTCGAAGTCGAGGCCCAGAGGTCCGAATCGGACCAATGCTACATTGGGTTCCGGGTAGGTCAGGATCTTGTCGTTTGCCCTGGCGATCTCGGTCAGGATGTCGCGAACCACCACGGGATCACTCTCCTGATCGACCGTCACTGCCACGATGAACCGGCCGCGATTGCTGCCATGCGTCCAGTTCCGGACCGGCTCGGTAATGAGGCTGGAATTCGGAACGATGATCGAGCAGGAATCGAAAGTCTCAATCTCGGTCGATCGCACATTGATCCGCTTCACGATCCCCTCTCCGGCCGGAAGGGCAACCCAGTCACCGACCCGGATCGGCCGCTCTGCAAGCAGGATGAGACCTGAGACGAAGTTGTTCACAATCGATTGCAAGCCAAGGCCGATACCGACACCCAAGGCACCCGCAACCAGCGCGAGGTTCGAGAAATCGAGCCCCGCAGCCGACAAGGCAAAGACCGCCGCCAGGATGTAGCCGGCATAGGTTGCTCCCGTGCGCAACGAGTCCTGAACGCCGCGATTGATGCGGGTGTTCGAAAGGATCCGTCGGTCGAGCCAGCTGATCACCAACTTGGTCAGGACAATGCCCAGAGCAAAGGTCAAAAGAATGACCAGTATCAGCCTGGGTGAAATGTTGATGTCGCCAACGTTGAAGCCGATTGTCGCGCTGGTGAGCATGCTGCGCATGTCGATCCAGGTGACGGTCCAGAGCGCAAAGAGCAGCGGCAGCCCCGCCAGGACAAGCACGATGTCAAACACCGTGCGGAACAGAAGGCCCAACCGCTCAATCGCCCGTTCGCCAAGTCCTGTCACATTGCGCAGGAACCGCCCGAAGCCACTTTGAGGGTCGAAGCTGGCATCGACAGCAGCATCGGAGAGGTGATGCAGCAGGAACAAGACCATAAGGACGATGCCTGTCTGGAAGAGCTGCTGCGCGATGTAATTGGCGAGCGCGAGGTATCCCAGTAGAAGGGCGACAAATCCTGCCGCGATGAGCAACCAGACCAGCGGAGTCATCGCGGAGGCCCAGCCGAAATAGAGCTTCTGTTGCGGCAACTTCTCGGTAAGGCCCTCAGACCGTCGGATGGTCAGGACAATCAGAGAAAGAAGTATCAGCATGGTCAATGCCGACAGCGCCGATTGTCCGATGGTATAGCTGACGGGCAGGAAGACCGCGTCGGCCAGCGCCAGCATGCGCTCATTGCCGACCGACACCAGTCCAGCGATGCCCACCAGCGCCGGCAGCCGGGACGCTGCCACATCGCCGAGATTGATGATCCGCCAAGCCGGATTGCCCGGAGAGGAAACACGCAGCGCCAGGACGTAGTAGATCAGACTGGCAAGTATGAGTTCGAAGACTGCCGTGAGAATGAGATCAAACCGCGGCGTTATGAATCCGCCCAGCTTCAGCGCGACGCGGACTGGGGCATAGAGAATGATGAGTGCGACGACCGTGGTGATCAGCGCACGGAAGATACGCCAGAGCCTGTTGAGGTCGTTCGGGATCTGCTGCTCCCGGGGCCGCGAGCGCGTCCAGCGCACCAGGCCCCGGCGTAGCAGGACGTAGCCCACGCCCAGGATGGATGCGAAAATCGGGATCAGCAACAGGGTGCGGAAGTTGGCTGTTGGCGCGACTTCATCCCACCAGGCCGCAAACAATCCGCCAAGGCGCGACGCGAAAAGGCTTATGCCCGCGCCTGTGTCGACCCAGAGGCTGGGGCTCAGGATCGGTCGGTCGGACTCGAAGATGCGCTCGAGAAAGCTGTTGCGCTGGATGGCGGCAATCCGTCCGGCCATCTGTTCGGCCTCGACAGCTCCAACGTCCAGGCGGGACTTGATGCCCGACAGCCGGTTCAGGGACGCCAGGAGGTCGCGGCGCTCGTCGGCAACGCTTGACGGTTCCGTTTCATTTCCGCCGGGCGCAGGCCCCAGGGACGCAAGCTGCTGGTTCACTTCGGCGATCGGGGCTGCCAATGAGGTAGACAGCTTGACTGCATCGGCGCGAATGAGTTCGAGCCTGTCGCGGAACGTCACCAGCTGCTGCTCGTCCAGAGCCGGATTCTGCAGCTCCTTTGAAATGCTCAGCAGTTGTGGCCGGTACTCTTCGATCGCGCGCTCGGCCCGGCGGACCAAGGCCTCGTCAAAGGCGAGTGCCGTTCCGACCAGGCACAGCAGTGCAAGCAGCGCGGCAAAGATACGCCGCGGCCCTGCCATGCTCATACCAGGCGGCTTTGCTCGACCGCGGCCGCGATGAAGGAAGAAAACAGCGGATGCGGTGCGAAAGGCTTCGACTTCAGTTCGGGGTGATACTGAACACCGATGAACCACGGATGATCGGGATATTCCACGGTCTCGGGCAGCAGCCCGTCAGGCGACAGTCCCGCGAAGAGCAGCCCGGCGCTTTCGAGCCTCTCGCGATAGCGTGTATTGACTTCGTAGCGATGCCGGTGGCGCTCCGATATGCGCGTGTCGCCGTAGATCGTCGCGATGTGGCTTCCCGGCTTCAAACTCGCGTCAAAGGCGCCGAGCCGCATGGTTCCGCCAAGGTCGCCACCAGCCTTGCGGATCTCGAGCTCATTGCCCTTCATCCACTCCGTCATCGTTCCGACGACGGGCTCCGGGGTCTCGCCGAACTCGGTGGAGCTTGCCTTCTCGATGCCGCAGAGCGAACGCGCCGCTTCGATGCAGGCCATCTGCATGCCAAAGCAGATTCCGAAATAGGGTACCTTGCGCGTGCGAGCGAAGGTCGCTGCCTTGATCTTGCCCTCCGAGCCGCGCTCGCCGAAGCCGCCGGGCACGAGGATGCCGTGCACGCCCTCGAGATAGGGCGCGGGGTCTTCCTTTTCGAAGACCTCCGACTCGATCCACTCGAGGTTGACCTTGACCTTGTTGGCAATTCCGCCATGGACCAGGGCTTCCTGGAGCGACTTGTATGCGTCCAGAAGGCCCGTGTACTTCCCGACCACGGCGATGGTGACTTCGCCCTCCGGCTGGGTGATACGGGACATGATCTCGTTCCAGCGCGAGAGGTCGGGTTCAGGCGCGTCCTTGAAGCCGAAAGCATCGAGCACCTCGCGGTCCAACCCCTCCTGATGATAGGCGCGCGGCACGTCATAGATGGACTTCACGTCCAGCGCCTGGATAACGGCCGAGGGGCGCACGTTACAGAACAGGGCAATCTTGCGCCGCTCGTTGACGGGGATCTCCCGATCAGCGCGGCACAGCAGGATATCGGGCTGGATACCGATCGAGCGCAGTTCCTTCACCGAATGCTGGGTCGGCTTGGTCTTCAGTTCTCCCGCCGTGGGGATAAACGGAAGGAGGGTAAGATGGATGTAGATGCAGTCGCCGCGTGGCTGCTCCTGGCCGAACTGGCGGATGGCCTCGAAGAACGGCAGTCCCTCGATATCGCCGACAGTGCCGCCGATCTCGACCAGCACGAAATCGAAGCCATCGTTGCCGGTGCGGATGAAGTCCTTGATGGCATCGGTGACATGCGGGATGACCTGGACCGTGCCACCCAGGAAATCGCCTCGCCGTTCCTTGGCGATGATCTCCTGGTAGATGCGGCCGGTCGTGATGTTGTCCTGCTTGTTGGCGTGGCGCCCGGTGAACCGCTCGTAGTGCCCGAGATCGAGATCGGTTTCGGCGCCGTCGTCCGTAACAAAGACCTCGCCGTGCTGGTAAGGGCTCATGGTGCCCGGGTCGACGTTGAGATAGGGATCGAGCTTTCTCAGCCTGACCGAGAATCCGCGCGCCTGAAGCAAGGCACCAAGTGCTGCCGATGCCAGACCTTTGCCGAGGGAAGAAACCACGCCGCCTGTAATGAAGATGTACCGCGCCATGGGATTTCACCCTACCCCGTTCAATTCATGATTCGAAGCCCGGAAACGGTGATCCGGGCGGCTGTGGAAATGGCTTTCGCCGTTACTGTGCAGGCGCCGTGGGCAGCTGCGGCAGCACTGAACCGCCGGTGCCTTGGCCGGGCACGGCAGGAGCCGCGGGTGCCGGCTGTCCCTCGGACGACGGGGCGGGTGCCGTATCGAAGACAGAGGACCCACTACCACCGCGTGTGGCAAGCACCGTCAGCGTAATGGAGGTGGCAAAGAATGCCACGGCCAACCAGGCCGTCGTGCGGGTCAGGGCATTGCCGACACCGCGCGCGGAAAACAGGTTTCCGGAGCCCCCGCCACCGCTGCCTCCAATGCCCAGAGCACCGCCTTCAGAGCGCTGCAGAAGCACGACGCCGATCAGGGCCAGGGCAATGAGGAGATGGATCACGAGGATGACGGTCTGCATGGGAATTCCGGATGAACTGGGTTTGGGTGCCCTTTAGCCCCCTCATATGGGAAAGGCAACCCGCGCCGCCAAGCCTTGTCCGGAGGCCCGGAACAGTGGAAGCTGTTCGGATCAGGAACAGGAGCACGTGGATGACTGCCTATATCGTCGGCGATATCGAGATAAACGACCCGGAAGCCTATGAGGAGTATCGCGCGAAGGTCCCGGCCGTCATTGCAGCCCATGGCGGACGCTATCTGGTGCGGGGCGGCGCGGTTGAGACGCTTGAGGGAGACTGGACGCCGAAACGGACCGTCATCCTCGAGTTTCCGGACATGGAATCCCTCAAGGCCTTCTGGAACGCTCCGAACTACCAACCGCTCCGGGCGATCCGCCAGAAGGCCTCCACAGGCCGGCTGGTGGCCATCCAGGGCTATCAGTAAGCCGGAAGTACCAGCAGCTTTGGCTTGGCCGGAAGATCGGCCGAAGATACGATCCGTACCGGCTCGGTCGCATATTCGACCTCGTAGCTGCCGTCCAAGGTGGCGACGAAGCGCGCCAGCGTCGCGGGGCCGAAGTAGTGCATGGGAATCACAAGCCGCGTCTTGAGGGTTTTCAACACGTCGAGCATCTCTGCCTGGGCCATGGTGTAGCCGCCATCCACCGGCACGAGCACGATGTCCAGCCTTCCGATCATGCCGAGATGCTCCGGCCCGAGGCTGTGATGGAGATGGCCGAGGTGGCCAATGCAGAGGTCACCCACTTCGAAGATGAAGATGGAATTGCCGTTCTCCCTGCGCCCGGACATGCCGCCGCGAAGGTCGGTTGGAACATTACGGATGCGGACGTCACCGACGACGACATCATGATGCGCCGGTCCGCCCTCTGGGTTCCAGCCACGCAGCACGTGCTTGATCGCGGGATCCGGGAAATCCGTGAAATGCGAGGAATGGGCCTGGTTCATGGTCACCACGTCCGGCACGATTCCACCGGCGTTTCCGGCGTAGTCGGTGACGATCCGGATGCCGCCTGGACTCTCGATGATGAAGCTGGCGTGCCCGATGAAGGTAAGCTGGACTTGCTCCTGCTCGAGGGCCGCCGGCGTGTAGGACGCCATCTGAATTGGCACGCTTCGCGACGCCATGGCGAGGCAGTCTGCAGAGGTCGCCTGCGCCGAACCTGCCGCCAGCAGCAAAGCACCCAGGGACACCAGAACGACACGTAAGCCAATTGCCATCGACATTTCTCCCCTGATATCCGGCGAGTGTCCCTGCCGAGAAGGGCAAAACTATGGACGACGTTGCTGTTTCAGGCGGAAATCCGCAGTCCGGCCTCGTCGAAGAGGTGAAAGAGCGTGCGATCTGCTGAAAGTTTGATCACGTCATCCGGCTTCGCATCTGTCTGACCCGCGCCGCGCATCAGCACCTGGCCGCCATCCGCAAGCCTGCCGTAGGCCAGGTGCGAGTCGCCCAGTTGTTCGAGATTGAAGATGGAGGCCTTGATCGGTCCCTTCGGGTCATGAACCAGGTGCTCCGGCCTGATCCCGAGCGTGACCTTCTCTCCGGCCTTCCGGCCCGGAGCCGCGACGGTTACCGTGCCGCCACCAGGGACGCTTAACTTCACGTCTTTTGCCGTTGCCGAAGCAATCTCCGTCTTGATGAAGTTCATCTGAGGCGAGCCGATGAAGCCCGCTACAAAAAGATTGTCTGGCCGGTTATAGAGGTCGAGCGGTGTTCCCACCTGTTCAACAATGCCCGATCGCAACACGACAATGCGGTCGGCCATGGTCATGGCCTCGACCTGGTCGTGCGTCACATAGATCATGGTCGTGTTCGGAAGCGACTTCTTGAGCCGCGAGATTTCGAAGCGCATCTGAACCCGCAGGGCCGCATCGAGATTCGAGAGCGGTTCGTCGAAAAGGAAGACCTTGGGATCCCTGACGATCGCGCGTCCGATCGCCACGCGCTGGCGCTGCCCGCCTGACAGGTTCTTCGGCAAGCGGGTCAACATGGACGTAAGCTGAAGCATCTCGGCGACCTTCTCGACCCTCTGGCGAATCTGATCCCGTGGGATACCGGCATTCTCGAGCGTGAAGGCGATGTTCTCGTAGACACTCATGTGCGGGTAGAGCGCATAGGACTGAAACACCATGGCAATGCCGCGTTTGGAAGGTGGAACCTCGTTTACGACTTGGCCATCGATCTGTAATTCACCGGAGGTGATGCTCTCAAGTCCCGAAATTGTCCGCAAGAGCGTGGACTTGCCGCAACCCGACGGCCCGACAAAGACCACGAACTCTCCCGACGTGATGTCGAGATTGATGTTCTTGAGGATCTGGACCGCGCCGTAGGCCTTGATGAGGTTCGAGATCTTGATGTCGGCCATTTTCAGTTCCCCTCCGTAACGGTCAGGTAGATCGCGCCATTGCCATCCAATATGATCTCGCGGCCTTTCAATCGTGCTCCAGTTTCGGCAAGGCTCCTTGCTTCGACTCCTTCAGGCACGGGCAAGCGGGCATCGCTCAGCGCAAAGTTGAACACGCAGAGGATGGACTCGGTGCCGTGCTGGCGCGTGAAGACAAGAATATCGGCCGGAGACTCCTCGATGCGGATGCTGCCGATCCGCAGGGCGTCATGCGCGTGGCGTAGCCTGATGAAGCGGCGATAGTATTCCAGAAGCGTTTCGGGGTTCTCCTCGCGGCCCTTGATTGCAGCAGAGGCGGGATGGTCAGCCGCTACCGGCAGCCAGGTGCGGTTGGCAGATGAAAACCCGGCATTTGGCTTGTCGGCATCCCATGCCATGGGCGTTCGGCAGCCGTCCCGTCCCTTGAACTCCGGCCAGAACACCTTCCCATAGGGGTCCTGAATCAGTTCATAGGGAACCTCCGCCTCGGACAGTCCCAGCTCCTCACCCTGATAGATGCAGACCGAGCCGCGCAGCGCCACAAGCAAAGCCAAGGTGAAGCGTCCGAAGCTGAGCCGGTCCCGTCCATGCGCGGCCCAGCGGGAGACGTGGCGTTCCACGTCGTGGTTGGAGAAGGCCCAGCAGCCCCAGCTGGCGCCCGCCACGCGCTCGAAATCGCGGATAGTCTTCTCCACATGGGACTTGCCAAAGGCGCGGCTGAGGAAATCGAAGGAATAGCACATGTGCAGGCGGCGATCGCCTTCGGTATAGGCCGCCATCGTCTGCAATGACCTCTCTGCGTCCCCCACCTCGCCAACAGAGGTGATCGCACCATACTCGTCCATCAAGGCCCGCATGCGCTCAAGAAACTGCAGGTTCTCCGGCCTGCTCTTGTCATAGACGTGATCCTGCCAGGCATAGGGATTGGCCAATGGGATCTCCAGGCTTTCGCGGTTCAGCGCCGGTGGATTGTCGCGCAGGTCCTTGTCGTGAACATAGAAGTTCACCGTATCCAGCCGGAATCCATCGACCCCCAGGTCCAGCCAGAAGCGCGCGATACCAATCAACTCATCCTGCACAGCCGGGCAGTGGAAGTTCAGATCCGGCTGCTGCTTCAGGAAGTTGTGAAAGTAGTACTGCCTGCGCCGCGCCTCCCACTCCCAGCCGCAACCGCCGAAGAGCGATAGCCAGTTGTTGGGCGGCGTACCATCCGGCTTGGGATCAGCCCAGACATACCAGTCGGCATAGCGGTTCTCGCGTGACTGTCGGCTCTCCTGAAACCACGGGTGCTGATCCGACGTGTGCGAGAACACAAGATCGATGATGACCCGGATGCCGAGTTCATGCGCTCTTGCGACCAGCTTTCGGAAGTCCGCCAAGCTGCCGAACATCGGATCAACGTCACGATAGTCCGAGACGTCGTAGCCGAAGTCCAGCATGGGCGAGGTGAAGAAGGGCGAGATCCAGATCGCATCCACCCCAAGCGCGGCGACATAGGGCAGGCGCTCGGTGATACCGTTGAGATCACCAATGCCGTCGTCGTTCGAATCCTGAAAGGACCGCGGATAGATCTGATAGATGACCGCTCCGCGCCACCAGTTATGATCAAGAGCCGGCGCTGAAGCTCTCCGGATTGCGGCCTCTCCTTGCATGTCAGCCCCCCTTGACCGAACCGGCCAGCAGGCCGCGCACGAAGTAACGCTGCAGCGAGAAAAACACGATCAGCGGTACGATGATTGTGATGAAGGCCGAGGCGGTCAGGATCTCCCAGTTGCCGCCGCGCGAGCCCAGCAGGGAGTTGAGCGAGTATGTCAGCACGATCTTGTCCTGCTCGCTGCCAAGAAAGACCATCGCGACCAGCAGGTCGTTCCACACCCATAGGAACTGGAAAATGGCAAAGGAGGCAAGTGCCGGAAATGACAATGGCAGGATGATACGGCGGAAGATCTTGAAGTCGCTGGCGCCATCGACCTGCGCGGATTCGATCAGGTCCTTTGGCAGCCCTGCCATGTAGCTGCGCAACAGGTAAATGGCGAAGGGCAAGCCGAAGCCCGTATGTGCCAGCCAGACGCCCAGATAGGTCTTCGCCAGAAAGCCAGACGCATTGTAGATCTTGAGAAGCGGGATGAGCGACATCTGCAGAGGAACCACCAGGAGTCCGACGATCACGGCAATCAGGAAGCCGCGTCCCGGCAATTTCATCCAGGCAAGCGCATAGGCCGCGAAGGCCGCGATCAGGATTGGAATGATCGTCGCCGGAATGGTGACGGTCAGCGAGTTCACGAATGAGCGCCCGATGTTCTGCCCGAAGAGAACATTCTCATAGTTTTCGGTGGTGAACCGCGGCGGCACCGATATGACGTAGAAGACGCGCTGGCCTCGATCTCCCTCGAAAGCCACGGGCGACGTATAGACGTATGAGCCGTCTCCATTGACCTGAAGTGTCTTGCCGTCATCCAGTGCAGCGGCAACGCCCGCCGGAAACTCGTCAGGCTTCTGGACACGGATACCGAAGGCGCGGATGGTGCCCGTGCCGTCCGCGCTCTCAAGAAGATTGCCGGAAATCATAAAGCTGCCGTCCTTCTCGATCTGGTCGGCAGCACCCTTCATGCGTCCCTGCGCGTTGCGGTCGCTCGTTTTCAGCGCCGTCCACCAGCCCGAGACCGCGATCTGGTTCTTGTCACGCAGGGACGAGACGAGGAGGCCGGCTGTCGGCAAGGTCCAGATCGCGACGATAATGAAGACGGTAAGATGCAGGAAGAAGCGCGAGGGCTCGAGACGGATGCGGTCGAGCATGTCAGTGTCCTCCCTTCTGCTCGGCATTGGCCTGGCGGATGTTCCAGATCATGATCGGCAGCACCGCAAGCATGATCACAATGGCGATGGCCGCTCCGCGTCCGAAGTCGCCGCCACCGCGGAACATCCAGTCATACATGAGGTTGGCGAGAACCTGGGTGTCCCACTGGCCGTTGGTCATGGTGAGAACAATGTCGAAGACCTTGAGCACCAAGACGGTGATCGTGGTCCACACCACGATGATGGTGCTCATGATTTGTGGCACCATGATCCGCCAGAAGATCTTGAAGGGACCGGCCCCGTCAATGACGGCCGCTTCCAGTGTATCCTCTGGCACGCCACGCAGCGCTGCACCGAGAATGACCGTTGCAAAGCCGGTCTGGATCCAAATCAGGATCACCATGAGAAAGAAATTGTTCCAGAACGGCAGGGCGATCCAGACCTGCGGCTCAAAGCCGAACCAGCTGACGATCGCGTTCAGAATGCCAATCTGGTCCTGCCCCTCTCCACGGTAGTCGTAGACGAATTTCCAGATCACGCTGGCGCCCACGAAGGAGATGGCCAGGGGGAGGAAGATCAGGCTTCGTGCGATATTGCCCCACCAGATGCGATCGGTAAGCACGGCAATGATCAGCCCCATGAATGTGCAGGCGGCCGGAACCACGAGAAGCCATAGGAAATTGTTGAAGATCGATTGGCGGAACTGTCCGTCATTGACAGCCCAGGCATAGTTGGCGCCACCTACAAAGGCCTCACCCGACTTGTCATGGAACGACAGCCAGAGCGTCTGGAACACCGGATAGATGAGATAGACGGTCAGAAGGACGAGTGCCGGTCCGAGGAAGAGCCATGGCCGGATCAAGGACTGGATCTTGAGATTCCGGTGGGCCTTCGACATGTCGGCGGCATGCGCCGGAAAGATGCTGTCGAGCAGAAGATTGGAGCCGTAGAAGTAGCCGAAACACCCGCCAACACCCAGAACGATGATGGCTCCGGCCCATAGCAATTGCTCGAGCATGCTCGCACCTCGCGAATGAAGAGAAGGGCTTCCGGATGGCGAGTGCCACCCGGAAGTCATCGTGTCAGCGCGTGGAGGACGGCGCGCTTACTTGATTTCGTCCCAGGCTTTCTGGATGACAGCTCCGACGTCGGCCGCCGACTTTCCGCCGACATAGTCGACCATTCCGGTCCAGAATGCGCCTGCGCCGATCTTGCCGGGCATCAAATCGGAACCATCGAAGCGGAACGTCGTGGCGTTCGACAGGATCTCGCCTTGCTTCTTCAGCGCGTCGTTGGCGTAGGCATCCTTGTTCACGCCCTTGTGAGGCGTGACAAAGCCCGACTGCGCCATCCACAGTTCATGAGCCAGCGGCGTCTCCAGGAAGTCGATGAAGGCGCGTGCAGCCTTGGAGTCCTTGGTGATGGTCACCAGCGTTCCGGCACCGAGGACCGGCGCGCCGAGATCGGGCTTGGACGCAAGGGCGGGGAAATAGAAGAAGTCCGCATCCTCGCCGAGCACAGTGCCCTCCGGGAAGAAGGAGGGAATGAAGGACGCCTGCCGGTGCATGTAGCACTTGGGCGGGGTTGAGAAGAGGCCCTTCGGGCTGTCGCGGAAGTCGGTCGACGCCACGCCCGCTGCACCGCCATCGACCCAGGCGTCGTTCTTGGCGAAGGATCCGAAGGTCTCAATCGCGCCAACCACCTCGGGCGAATCGAACTTGATCTCGTTGGTCACCCACTTGTCGTAGACAGCTGGCGATTGAGTCCGCAGCATGATGTCCTCGACCCAGTCTGTTGCAGGCCAGCCGGTCGCGCCACCCGAGCCGAGACCGATGCACCAGGGCTTGCCACCGTCCGCGACGATCTTTTCGGACAGGGCCACGAGCTCTTCCATGGTCTTTGGCACTTCATAGCCCGCGTCCTCGAAGTTCTCGGGGCTGTACCAAACGAGGCTCTTCACGTCTGCCTTGTAGGGGAATGCAAAGAACTTCGCAGTACCGTCCTTGTCCTTGTAGGTGCCAAGCGCCACCCAGCTCTCTCCTGCGCCATAGTTGGTCTTGATGAAGTTGGCAGCGTCATCGCCAAGCGGAACCAGTAGCCCCTTGGAGGCGAGATCGGCCAGAAGGCCTGGCTGGGGAAGGATCGCGATGTTGGGCGGGCTGCCAGCCTGCGTATCGATCACAATCTGCTGTTCGTAGTTCTCTGAAGAAGAATACTTCACTTCAGCGCCAGTGGCCTGACGAAAGTAGTCAAGCACGGATTGGACCAAGGCCTCGTCGTCACCACGCCATGGGCCGAACACGGTCAGCGTCTCGCCCTTGAGATCGACGCTCTTCAGCGCATCATAGTCCGCCCAGTTGAAGCGCTTGTCCTCGCCCGGGGCAAACTTCAGGTCGGCAGCCAAGGCGGGCGCCCCCAGCATCAGTGCAGCGGCGGCAATACCAAAGGTAAGCTTGAAGTTCATCTCGACCTCCCATTATGAACCTTAACCCTGCGCTTCGACGAGATGTTCCCCTTCTTCCTCAAAGCGCTTTGAATACACTTCTCCTTAACAGATTGGACAGTTACGTCAAGACTCAAAGCGCTTGCAGTCTTATCTTTTCCATTGTGCACCGCGCCTTACCTGCTGCTGCGCAGCGCATTGGGGGCGTAAACCGGCAAAACGATTTGAAAGCGCTTTGACTTTGTGTCACAAACAAGCGCATGAACCTTCGCGACCTCGCGTCCCACCTCGGATTGTCACAGACGACCGTCAGCCGGGCGCTGAACGGCTTTCCGGAAGTTTCGGAGGAAACCCGGCTCCGCGTCAAGGCCGCGGCCGATCTGCATGGCTATCGACCCAGCGCCGCCGCGCGTCGACTGGCGACCGGTCAATCCGGAACGCTTGGCATGATCTTTCCGGGCGAGCGCAACATGCTCGGCGATCTGCTCTTCATCGAGTTCCTGGGTGGTTGCGTCGAGTCCGCCGCCGACCTCGGCTACGACGTCACCCTTGCGATGGCCCGCGGGCAACAGAGCGAGGAGGCCATCTACCGTAGGACGGTTCGCAGTGCCCGTGTCGATGGCATGATCCTCTCGAGCCCTCTGGTCACCGACGCCCGCCCTGCCCTGCTCGACAGCCTTGGAATGCCCTTCATCGTCCATGGCCGGACCAGCAGCGACAAAGCCTATGCCTTTCTTGACATCGACAATCGCGGCGCCTTCGAAGCTGCCACAAGGCTGCTTGTGGACCTCGGGCACCGTCGCATTGCCTTGATCAACGGTGACTCGCGCTACAACTTCGCAGCTGACCGGGAGGCCGGGTTCCGCGATGCTCTGCGCGCACGCGGAATCGCGCCTGACCCGGTCCTGATCAGCGGCGGCCCAATGCATGAAGGTACCGGGCATGCACAGGCCCTTCGCCTGCTCGACAGCGAGGACCCGCCGACGGCGTTCCTGTGTTCCAGCCTCGCCCAGGCGGCAGGCGTGCGACGGGCCTGCCTGGACCGTAGCCTGCGCGCCGGGCAGGATCTGGCCCTGATCGCGCACGATGACCGGCTTCAGGAAATGCGCGCAGAAGCCTTCGATCCGCCTCTGACCACGACTCAATCCCCCATCGGCGATGCTGGCCGCCGCATCGTCGAGCTCCTGGTTGCGATGCTGCGCGACCCCAAACAGGCTTTGCCGGCAGAAGTCTGGCCGGTCGACCTCGTCGTCCGCAACTCCACTCCAGCGCCGAAGCGATAAGCTCAACGTTCGCGCCAGCTATGGGCGATCTGGTCGAAGAGCGGCTTCACCATGTAGGACAAGGGCGTTCTTGCCCCGGTCTGTATGAACGCCTCGGCCGGCATGCCGGGACGAAGGCGGTTGTCGCCAAGAAGCGCCAGTTCGGTGGCCGGTATCTTGAGCTGAACCATGTAGAATGGCTGAGAATTGGCGTCGACGCGCGACACATCGGCTGCGACATGGGTCACCTCGGCTCCGATTTCGGGTGTGACGCGCGTGTCGAATGCCGAAAACCTCACCCGTGCCGTCTGCCCTAGCGTGACGCGATCAATCTGCGAAGGTGGAACCTGCGCCTGCAATACAAGATCATCACTCTCGGGGACGATCAGCATCAGAGTCTCGGCCGGCGTGATGACCCCACCAACCGTGTGCACCGACAGCTGATAGACGGCGCCTGAAATGGGGGCCCTGATGGTCGTGCGTTCCAGTCGAGTTTTGATGGAGACGCGACGTTCGTTCAGTTCCGCGATTCGTGCCTCGGTCTCGCGCAGCTGCGCTAGGGTCTCGCTCAGAGTCTCCTCACGGATCTGCAGGATCTGGAGCTTCACCTCGCCCACGCGGGATTCTGCGCTGGCCTTGGTAGCAATCAGCTCGCCGCGTTCGCCTTCCAGCCTTGCGCGTTCGCGCTGCATGGCAAGGACGCGCGTGTTCGGAACAAGGCCCTTGGCCTGTAGATCTAGGAGACCGACGAGCTCCTCCCCGATCAGCTTGATCTGGCGTTCCTTTGCATCCGCCTGGGCCAGGATACCTTGGACCTGTTCGTCAATCTGCCCGATCTGCTGCTTCAGTTGCTCGACCTTGCCCTGAATCGTGGCGCGCTTGGCGGCAAAGAGCTTTTGCTGGCCGATCATCAGCTTGGCGATGTCGGGATCATTCTGTCGGCTCACCAGCTGCTCGGGGAATACAACTTCAGCGGCTTCGTCGCGTTCCGCTTCGAGACGCGCGCGCTTGGCCAGTTCTTCCGAGAGCACGGAATCAATGATGCCAAGCTCCGCCACATTGTCTGTGCTGTCGAGGACAACGAGGTCCTGGCCCGCCTCGACGTGATCGCCATCCTTGACCAGGATGGCATCGACGATGCCGCCATCGCGGTGCTGGATGCGCTTGGTATTGGATTCGACCACGATCGTCGCCGGTGCGATGACCGCGCCGTGGATGCTGGCAAAGGCCGACCATCCGCCGAGCACTCCCACTGCCAGAAACACCGACACATATCCGGCAATCTGAAACCGACGCAGCGACTTGGCGGTGTTGAGGGATTTCATGTTTTACGTCCTTGCGGTCTGGACCAGGGCCGGACGGGTCTCCGCGCTGCCTTTGGCCGGCTCCCTCACCAGCACCTTCCGCAAGACTTCCTCGCGCGGGCCCAGGGCGGCCATCTTGCCGTCGGCAAGCACGAGCATCTTGGGGATGGCGGCCAGCGCACTCGGGCGATGGGCAACCACGACAACCGTGGCACCTCTCGCCATGGCATGCCTGATCGCGCCATCGAGTGCCGCCTCTCCCTCGGCATCGAGCGCGGAATTGGGCTCGTCGAGGACAAAGACTGCGGGATCGCCATACAGGGCGCGGGCAAGGGCCAGACGTTGGCGCTGGCCGGTCGACAACCTCGACCCGTTCTCGCCAAGCTGGGTGTTGTAGCCTTCCGGGAGCCGCATGATCATGTCGTGCACGTTCGCGCGCTTGGCTGCTTCAATGATCTTGCCGGAATCCGGCTGGGGGTCGAAGCGGGAGATATTCTGTGCTGCAGTACCATCGAAGATCTGCAGGTCCTGCGGCAGATAGCCGATGGCGCGGCCAAGCGCGTCGGGCTCGCGCTGGTCGAGCGTCGCGCCATCGAGACGGATGTGGCCGCGTGTTGGCTGCAGCACCCCCACGAGGGCGCGCGCGAGCGTGGACTTCCCGGCCCCCGTGGGTCCGATGACGCCAAGACCCTCGCCAGGCTGAAGGCTGAAGCTGATGCCATGCAGCAATGGCTTCTCGACACCCGGAAGCTGGATGATGAGGTTTTCGACATCGAGCTTGCCCCTTGGCGGCGGTAGGGCCATCGGCGGCACTTCCGCCGGAATTGACGAGAGGACGGCCGAGAGACGCTCGCGCGCCTTGCGGTAGGAGATGAACTGCTGCCAGCTACCCACGGCCTGTTCGACCGGCGCGAGCGCGCGCGACATGATGATGGATGCGGCAATCATGGCGCCGCCGGTGATCTCGTGCTGGATGGCGAGATAGGCACCAAGCCCGAGGATGCCGGACTGTACCATGAGGCGCAGAACTCGTGAGGCCGCAGATAAGATGCCGCCAGCATCGTTTGCAACCGTCTGCTGATCCAGCGCCGCACTTTGCACGCCGGTCCAGCGCTCGCGCAGGTTCCGGAGCATGCCAAGAGAATGCAGTGCCTCGCTGTTGCGACGGCTTTCTTCGGAAATCTGGGCCGCCTTGATGCTGGACTTGGTCGCCTCGGCAATGGGGCCACGGGTCACGCGCTCGGAGATCAGCGCGAGGGTGAAGATGGCCACGGCGGCGGCCACGGCGGCCACACCCAGGCTCCAGTGAATGAGATAGATGATCAGAAGGTAGATCGGCATCCAGGGCATGTCGAAGAAGGCGAAGGGCCCCTGCCCCGAAAGATACTGCCGGATGGTGCCGAGGTCATTGACCGGCTGCGCCCCAATGCCTGGCGTACGCCGCAAGGCATGCGCCGTCACCACATCGAAGACCCGGCCGCGCAGTTGTTCCTCCACGCGTCGCCCGATCCTCACCAGGATGCGGGATCGCAGATACTCGAGGAACCCGTAATAGGCATAGAGTCCGATCACGATGATGCTGAGTGCAAGCAGCGTCGGCACGCTGCCCGACGCAAGGACTCGGTCATAGACCTGCATCATGTAAAGGGGACCAGTCAGCATCAGGATGTTGACAAGACAGCTGAAGATGCCAGTGGAAATGAAAGCCCCGCGGCTGGCGCGGTACACGGCTTTCAGCTCTTGGGCTTCGGGACTTCCAGTTGGCGTCTGCGGCACGTGCCGTCTCCAGTGTTATGGAAACCAAGCTACCGACACAAACATACGATCAGGTTAACGACTGGTTTAAACCTGCCTCAAGCCAAGGTGCCGTTCCCCTGGCTCACGGTAAAGTCGCGGCGGGCCGCAACGATCGAGACCGAGAAGCCGGCGACCACGTCGATCAAGGTCATGACCATGAGCAGAAAGAACGTGACCGTCCCGCAAGACGGCACCAGGAGGAAGGCGATCAATGCGCCGATGAATGTTGCGGTCGACAGCATCTGGTCGAGAATGGTGTTCCCGGCGTAACGGGCCGCCTTGAGAATTTCGATGAACAGCGCCACCAGGCCTGCCATCATGAAGACATCTCCGACCAGGAAGAATATCTCCGCGCCCGAGGGCAGTACGGTGTCGTAGAAGGTCGAGTCGGGCTGCAGCATGCTGCCGCTCTGGGCGAGCAGCACATAGGCCAGGATGACCACGGCCAGGAGGGGGATCGAGAGAATGAAGCGCATGGACGTCTCCAGAGGTATGACCACCTCCATGCCGAAGTTCTGCGATTCCCGCAAAGTCGCCCCGCATGTCACGCCGGACAAATCGTTCTTTATTCCGAACGATTTTTGCGCTATACAGCAACCATCAACCGAAGGAGTATCCTCAAATGGCATTGCAGCTCGGCGACATAGCCCCCGACTTCACGGCGGAGACGACCGAAGGCCGCATCAAGTTCCATGATTACATTGATGGTTCGTGGGTCGTGTTTTTCTCCCATCCGAAGGACTTCACGCCCGTCTGCACCACCGAACTTGGTTCAATGGCGAAGATGAAGCACGAGTTCGACAAGCGCGGCGTGAAGCTCATCGGCATTTCGATCGACACCGTGGAAGATCACCAACGCTGGAAGCAGGACATCAAGGACGTCACGGGCGCATCGGTGAATTATCCGATGATCGGTGACAACAGTCTCGAGGTTGCCAAGCTTTACGGCATGATCCATCCGAATGCCTCGGGCAATGCCGCCTCCCGTACCGCGGCCGACAATGCCACGGTCCGCAACGTCCTGATCATCGGACCGGACAAGAAGATCAAGCTCATCGTGTCCTATCCGATGAGCACTGGCCGCAACTTCGACGAGATCCTGCGCGTGATCGACTCCCTGCAGCTGACCGCCAAGGCCTCGGTTGCGACGCCGGCAAACTGGAAGCAGGGCGAAGACGTGATCATTCTCGCCTCGGTCAATGACGAGGCCGCCAAGGAAAAGTTCCCCGCCGGCTGGAAGACCTTGAAGCCTTACCTCAGGGTTGTTCCGCAGCCCAAGATCTGAGCGCGCTTCGTCTCACCCTGAAGAACGTCCCCCGGCTTTGCCATACAGGGCCGGGTTTTCTTACCACCAGGGTGTCGCGACGTAGCGCCCAGCCGAATGCTCGATAGCTGAAGCCGCCCGGAACAGTGTTTCCTCGTCGAAGGGCTTGCCGACAAGCTGGAGGCCAAGCGGCAGGCCCTCGGAAGATAGCCCCGCCGGGACGGCGATGCCCGGCAGTCCCGCCATGTTCACCGTAACCGTGAAGATGTCGTTCAGGTACATCTGCACCGGGTCGGTGATCTCGCCGGGTGCAAAGGCCGGACTCGGCGTGGCGGGCGTGAGCACCACATCCACCTTGTCCCACGCCTGGTCGAAATCGCGCTTGATCAGCGTGCGGACCTTCTGTGCCCGCACATAATAGGCGTCGTAATAGCCGGCCGAGAGCACATAGGTGCCGATGAGGATCCGCCGCTGCACCTCGCGTCCAAAGCCAGCCGCGCGCGAGTTCTCATACATGTCGATGATGTCGTCGCCCGGCACGCGCAGGCCGTAACGGACGCCATCGTATCGGGCAAGGTTCGACGACGCCTCGGCGGGCGCAACGATGTAGTAGGCCGGGAGGGCATACTTTGTGTGCGGGAGCGAGATCTCCACCACTTCGGCCCCCTGCTCCTTCAGCCACTGGGCGCCCTTCTGCCACAGCGCGTCGATCTCGGTGGGCATGCCATCCACCCGATACTCGCGTGGAATTCCGACACGAAGGCCCTTCACCGGCTGGCCGACAGCCGCTTCATAGTCAGGTACCGGCATGTCGACCGAGGTCGTATCCCCGGGGTCAACGCTGGCCATGGACTTGAGCATGATGGCGGCATCGCGGACGTCGCGGGCGATGGGGCCCGCCTGGTCGAGCGACGAGGCGAAGGCCACGATACCCCAGCGCGAGCAACGGCCATAGGTCGGTTTGATGCCGACGGTGCCGGTAAAGGCCGCCGGCTGGCGGATGGACCCGCCGGTATCTGTGGCGGTGGCGGCCGCGCAAATATGGGCAGCTACCGCTGCCGCCGATCCGCCGGACGACCCGCCAGGCACCAGCGCCGAATTGGAGTTTCGACGCTTCCACGGATTGATGACATTGCCGTAATAGCTCGTCTCGTTGGATGAACCCATGGCGAATTCGTCCATGTTCAGCTTGCCCAGCATCACCGCCCCATCGCGCCACAGGTTCGCGGAGACCGTGGACTCGTAGGGCGGTTTGAAGCCGCTCAGAACATGGCTGCAGGCCTGGGTGTGGACACCCTCCGTGGCGAAGAGATCCTTGATGCCGAGGGGAATGCCCTCGAGGGGGCCAGCTTCGCCCCTGGCAAGCCGCTGGTCGGAGGCCGAAGCCATGGCACGGGCCTTGTCCGGCGTCTCGACCACATAGGCGTTGAGGCCGCGCGCCCTCTCCATGGCGGCAAGATAGGCATTGGTCAGTTCCAGGGCCGAGAAGGACTTCTTGCGCAGTCCGTCACGAGCGGCCGCGATGGTCAGGTTTGTCAGCGCACTCATTCGACCACCTTCGGAACCATGAAGAAGTCGTCCTCCTGGGCCGGCGCGTTGGCGACGATCTTCGACGGGCAGTTGCCGTCGGTCACCACGTCCTGGCGCATCTTCATCTTCATCGTGACCACTGACGTCAGCGGCTCGACCTCGGAGACTTCGACCTCGTTGAGCTGCTCGATCCAGCCCAGAATGGCATTGAGTTCGCCGGCGAGGCGCGGCACGTCCTCGTCCTTCACCTTGAGCCGCGCGAGCCGCGCAACGCGCTTCACGGTTGCCTGATCGACTGACATGAAATCTGAATCCTTCGCGAAATCAGGGCGCTGGATAGCACCCGGTCAGGCGACCTGCAACTTGGCTTTCTGCCTGCCCGTTGCATCGAAATTCTCGGGCAAGAGCCAGGTTTCGAAGGCCTTTCGGACCCGCGGCCAGTCCTTGTCCAGCATGGCATACCAGGCCGTGTCGCGGTTGCGCCCCTTGATGATCATATGCTGCCGAAAGATCCCCTCGAAGGCAAAGCCGAAGCGTTCGGCGGCCTTGCGCGAGGCCGCATTCAGCGAGTCGCATTTCCATTCCAGACGGCGCACGCCAAGATCGTCGAAGGCATGGCGGATCATGAGGAAAACGGCTTCGGTGGCCTCACGGGTCTTCTGGAGCCCGGGAGACATCCAGATGTTCCCGATCTCGACAACGCCGTTCGCCGCATCGCAGCGCATGAAGGATCCCATGCCACAGGGTTTCCCGTCTTCCCGCCGGAGGATGGCGTAGAACCACGGGTCCCGCGCGGCTTCCCTCGCCTTGAGCCATTCCACAAAGGCATCGAAGTCCGGCCACGGCCCATAAGCCATGTAGGTCCAGACATGCCCCTTGGTATCGTCATGAACGAAAGACTCATAGAGCGCCTGTCCATGCCTGGCGGCCGAAACCGGTTCGAGGTGAACCCAGCGGCCGTGCAGGGGACGATGGTCGGGGGCAGATCCCGGAGGCAAGGGATCAACGATGCTTCCAATGGGACGGTCTGTTTTCCTGGCCATCAAAGCACCACTGACTGGCCTGACGAGAGCACCTTCACCTTGCTGGCGTCCGACCCCATGGCCTTCAGGAAATGTGTGGCATCGTCGGCGACAAATCCCTTGAAGCTGGCAAAGTGGCACGGGATGATCGTGCCGAAATGGAAGAAGTTCTTGCAAGCATAGGCAGCCTGGTCGCCGCCCATGGTGAAGCGGTCGCCGATGGGCAGGATGCCGATCACCGGATGATAGAGTTCATCGATGAGCTTCATGTCGTAGGACAGACCGGTGTCGCCGGCGATGTAGAGCGTCTTGCCCGTCTCCCCCTTGGGCTCGATGATGAAACCGGACGGGTTGCCGAGATAGACTGGCGTGCCGGTCGAAGTGTCCGAAGATGAGTGCCAGGCATTGGTGAACACGAGGTCGAAGTCCTCGAACGAAATGCGGCCGCCGTGATTGCCCGGGCTGTAATTCTCCACGCCCTTGCCGTTCAGCCAGGTGCAGATCTCGAAATTGGAGACCAGAACCGCTCCGGTCGATTTCAGGATGTCCAGTGCATCCCCGGTATGGTCTCCATGGCCGTGGGTGAGGAGAACATGGGTGCACCCCTTTGAGGCTTGCTGCCAGGTGGCACCCGCCGCGGGATTGCCTGTGAAGAATGGATCGACGAGAATGAGGGACGTCCCGGTCTCGATCGCAAAGGCCGAATGACCATGGTAGGTGATTTTCATGGTTGAACTCCATTTGGCTCCATGATCCTCCTGCATGGAGGCGATGGCAAGTTCGGCGTTTGACGCATCCCGCAAATCGGCTATCCGGACGCCATGAGCGAGCCCGACATTTCCCTGCGATCCGCACTGGACACCGCGTCGGCGGACGCGAGGATCATGGCGCTGGACCTCGGCAGCAAGACCATTGGCGTCGCGACCTCCGACCGGACTCGCAACATCGCCACGCCCGTCGAAACCATCGCGCGCAAGAAGTTTACCCTGGACGCGGCCAGGCTGCTGGACATTGCAGCACGCGAGAACATCGGGGTGATCCTGCTGGGCCTTCCGATCAACATGGATGGCAGCGAGGGCCCCCGGGCGCAGTCAACCCGTGCCTTTGCCCGCAACCTCGCGCGGCTGACCTCCCTCCCGATCGTGTTCTGGGACGAGCGCCTGTCCACCGCGGCCATCGAGAGGATGCTGATCGCGGCCGACACCTCGCGGGCGAAGCGGGACGATGTGATCGACAAGCTCGCGGCGGCCTGGATGCTGCAGTCCGCCCTGGACTCGCTCAGATGATCTCCACCTTCGAGTCGCTCCTGCCGGTCTTCCTGGTGATTGCCCTCGGCTGGGCCCTGCGGGCGCGTCATGTTGTGCCTGAGGAGATGTGGCGCGGCGTCGAACTGGTGGGGTACTGGGTCTTCTTCCCTGCCCTTCTGGCCGAGACAATGATCAAGGCGGATATCTCGGAGCTGCCGCTCACCGGCGTGGCGTTCACCATGCTCGGGGCGTTCTTCAGCATGACTCTGCTCCTCCTGACATTCCAGCGGCCGATCATGAAGTGGCTGGGCATTGGAGGTCCGTCCTTTTCCTCGCTGTTTCAGGGCGCCGTGCGGTGGAATGGGTTCGTGGCGCTGCCGATCCTCGCGAAACTCTACGGCAGCGAGGGTGTGGCCTTGGTTGCCGTGATCATGGGCGTGCTGGTCCCCATTGCAAACATCATGGCGGTCTATGTGGTGACGCGAAACGCCCATGGCCCGGGCCTTACGTGGCGCCAGACAGTCTATACGATCTTCCGCACGATCTTCCGCAATCCCTTCATCTGGGCCACCGGCATCGGCTTTGCCATCAATCTCCTGCACATACCGATCTACGAGCCCTTCATGACCGCCATGGGAACACTGGGCGGGGCGGCCATCGGGGCCGGGCTGCTCATGGTGGGGGCCGGGCTTTCCACCCGCGAGGCGGTGCGCCCCTCGCCTGCGGTTTGGACAGCCACGATCCTGAAGCTGATCGGCATGCCCATGCTGGTCACGGTCTGGGCGCTGGTAACAGGTATTTCGGGCACGGCCTTCGTGGCCTGTATCGTCTGCAACGCGGTACCGACTGCCATGAGTGCCTATGTCATGGCCCGTCAGATGGGCGGCGACGGACCCCTCGTGGCGGCAACGGTGACCGTTCAGACGGTCCTGTCGTTCTTCACAATTCCAATCATGATCCTGCTGGCGGAGACTCTCAGATGACCGCCGTGTTCCTCAGCCTGCTGCCCGTCTTCATCGTCATACTGATCGGCTGGGCGCTGCGCCGCTTCGGCGTGCTTGTCGACGACCATTGGCAAGCGTTGGACCGGCTCTGCTACTTCGTCCTTTTTCCCGCGATCATCTTCAAGGAGATTGCGGGCGCCGACTTCAGCAACGTCCCGGTCCTGGGCATGGCGCTCAGCATGGTCCTGGCGCTCGCGGTGATGTTTGCCGCGCTGCTGATCCTGAACCGACCACTGATGCGGGTGATGTCGATCGACGGGCCGCAGTTCACCAGTCTGTTCCAGGGTGCAACGCGCTGGCACACCTTCGTGGCCTTCGCCATCATCCCGTTGATCTTCGGCGCCGATGCCCTGTCGCTTGGCGCCGTGAGCGCCGCGACGATGACGCCGCTGCTCAACATCGTCTGCGTTATCGTCATGGCCCGCTTCGCCCATACACATCGGCCGAGCGCCGGAACCCTGGCGCTTTCCATCATCCGCAATCCGTTTGTGTTCTCATCACTTGGTGGAGTCGCCTGGCAGGTGCTTGACCTGCCGGTGCATGAGATGGGCATTCAGGTGCTCGACATGATCGGCCGTGGCGCGCTGGGGTTCGCGCTGCTAACCGTCGGCGCCGGCCTCCGCTTTGGAGAGGCAATCACCAGCTGGCTGCCGATCGCCGCTGCAGCCATCCTCAAGCTGCTGGTATTGCCGTTCATAATGGCTGCGATGCTGCACCTCTTCGGCGTGACCGGCGAGGCCTATGCCGTGGCGCTGATCTGCGCCGCTGTCCCCACGGGCTCAGGAGCCTATGTCCTAGCCCGGCAGATGGGCGGCGATGCCCCGATGGTGGCCAATATCCTGACCGTTCAGGTGATCTTTGCCGCCATCACGATTCCGCTGGTTCTCACCCTGCTGGGCGCAATCCCCTGATTGTGGTTTTTTGCGCCTTGCCTCGAAGATTGCTAAGGAAAACCCGCAACCTGGGGAGAGCAACCGATCTTGGACAAGATACTGGCCTGGCTGGAAAGCCGCACCGACATCAAGAGCCTGCGCGCGGCCGTCTGCGACCTGAACGGCGTCATGCGTGGCAAGCGCATTCCGCTGGAGCAAGCGGAGAAGGTCCTGAGCGGCGGGTTGCGCATGCCATTGTCGGTCGTCGGCGTCGACATCTGGGGCGAGGATATCGTCAAGAGTCCGCTCGTCTTTGCCACCGGCGATGCGGACGGAACTTGCGAGTCGACTGGGCGCGGCATCCTGCCGGTGGACTGGACGGCAGAACCGTCGGGCCTGATCCCGCTTTGGTTGCGCGAGGAAAGCGGAGTGCCTTTCGGCGGTGACCCACGCCGGGCGCTCGCCGCGCTCGTGGACCGCTTCAAGGCACACGGCCTCACCCCCGTGATGGCCATGGAACTGGAGTTTTATCTCTACGATCCGACCAATGCCCGCCCGATCGCGCCGGTGTCACCGGTAACCGGCAAGCGCCTTGATGCCGATGGCGTTCTGTCGATCGACGAACTCGATGACTTCGGCAGCTTCTTCGAGGAGGTCTATGCCGCCTGTGCAGCCCAGGGTGTGCCCGCCGACTCCGCCATTGCCGAAAACGGCATCGGACAATTCGAGATCAACCTCATGCATGTCGATGATCCGTTGCGCGCCGCCGACGACGCGGTGCTGTTCAAGCGGATCGTGCGCGGCCTGGCCCGCAAGCAGGGGTTCGCAGCCTCTTTCATGGCGAAGCCTTATGGCGAGCGTTCCGGCAGTGGCCTGCATGTTCACTTCTCGCTCCTCGACAGAAAGGGCAGGAATGTCTTCGATGACGGCAGCAATGACGGAAGCATCACCATGCGCAATGCCGTGGGCGGACTCATCGAGTCCATGCCCGAGACCACCCTGCTCTATGCCCCGCATTTCAACTCATACCGCAGACTCAGGCCGGGCACTCATGCGCCCTCTGCTGCGGCCTGGGGCTACGAGAACCGCACCGTTGCGATCCGCATTCCGGGCGGATCGTCGAAGGCGCGGCGCATCGAGCACCGCGTTGCCGGGGCCGATGCCAATCCCTATCTCGTCCTGGCGGGGATCTTGGCCGGCGCGCTTCATGGCATAGAAGGCGAGGTCTCGCCGCCTGATCCGGTAACCGGCGATGCCTATGAACTCAAGCTCAAGTCGTTGCCGCCCGACTGGGCTTCGGCCATCGACGCCTTTGCGGCCGGGTCCATCGTTGAAAGGACGCTGCCGCTCATGCTGCGCGACATGCTGGTGGCCTGCAAACGCCAGGAAATGGCGACCTTTGCGCTGCAGGTGACGGATTTCGAGTACGAGACCTACCTGGATGCCGTCTGATAAACATGTTTCCACATCCGCAACTTGAGGCTTGCGGAGACGGAGATTCACCCGTACACACCCGGCTTTAATGACCCGCGATCACCGCAAGCCGCTCCTCAAGAGCCCGCATTTGCTGGCGATCGACGATGTTTCCGCGATGGAAGCCCTGGCCCTGCTCGACCTCGCCGAAACCTATGTCGAGGTGAGCCGTCAGATCGACAAGCGCCATGCCGTGCTGCAGGGACGAACGCAGGTCAATCTCTTCTTCGAGGCGTCAACCCGGACCCAGAGTTCTTTT
>JBGSNJ010000041.1:0-2220 GCA_041739715.1 Aestuariivirga sp. | reverse complement strand
CCAGCGGAAGCCGTCGCACTGGCCAAGGTCATCGACCAGACACCGGGTATGACCTATGGCGGGCTGATGACCTATGCGCGGCCCGGAACCCGGCTTGAGGCGGCGGCCTATCTCGCCGAGGCGAAGGACGGGGCCGCCCGTGCCGGACTGGACACCGCCGTCATCAGTTCCGGCGGATCGCCTGACATGTGGAAGGACGACGGGCTGGACGCGCTGACCGAGTATCGCGTCGGGACCTATATCTATTTCGACCGCTCGCTCGCCGAACGACAGGTCTGCAGCTACGATGACTGCGCTGTCACCATCCTCGCCACGGTGGTGAGCGTTCCCACGCCGGAACGCGCCTTGCTTGACGCCGGGTCCAAGTCGCTCACCAGCGATCTGCTCGGCATGAGGGGCTATGGCACGGTGCGCAGCCTCGACGGCGCCACCGTCTACGACCTGAGCGAAGAACACGGTTTCCTCGACATCTCCGGCAGCACGGACAAGCCGAAGGTCGGCGACCGGCTGCGCATTGTGCCCAATCACGTGTGCCCTGTGATCAACCTCTTCGACCGCGTCGTCGTTGTGGACGGCGAAGAGGTGCTGGGCGCCGTGCGCGTCGACGCCCGCGGTCTGGTTCAATAGGTCAGGCGGCGCGCGTCTCGACCAGGGTTGCGGTCTGCTCGATCTGCCGCGAGATCTCGACATGCTTGGAGCGCAGCACGTCAAGATGGGCGCGCAACATGCTGACGGCCTGTTCGATCTCGAGAATGTTCGGACAGTCGCCGACGCGCTCGAGGACATCGCGGATCTGCGCGATGGGCACCCCGAGACGCCGCAGGCGCAGGATGTTCTGCAGGCGCCGGACGTCGGAGGCAAGATAGGTGCGGAACTTGCCATGTCGCGGCGGCGACAGGAGTTCCGCCCGCTCGTAGAAGCGGATCGTCTTGGGGTCGATCCCCGTCTGCTTCGCCAGTTCACCGATGAACAGGAAAGACTCTTCCGCACCCACAACTTTTATATCGACCTGCGTTTCCGCCATGCTCCACCTCCCTTGATCGACCTTTGCTTCCGGCACTTCACCGCGCCGTGCAGTCAAACTAGGAAGATCGCCTTAGACGTGCAAGATAGAAATCGATCTCGTATAAATTGTAATTGGTTTCACGGACAGTGGCCTTGCAGACAGCGAGGTGCAAACGATCAGGTGAGGCACGAGTCAGCCGGCCGGACCCAGCACATGGCCAACGAAGGGCAGTTCACGGAACTGGTGCGCCATGTCCATGCCGAAGCCCACCACGAACTTGTCGGGGCACTTGAAGCACTCGAAGTCAGCGCCGATGTTGGCGGCAAGGTGTCCGGGCTTGTTGAGCAGCACGGCGGTATAGACCCGCGCCGCGCCGCGCGCCGAGATCAGGTCCTTGGCGAAGGCCAGGGTGCGGCCGGACTCCAGGATGTCGTCGACCAGCAACACATGCCGGCCCTTCACGTCGGACTCGATGTCACGCAGGACCTGGACCTGGCCCGAAGAGCGCGTCGCCGCGCGGTAGCTCGACAGCATCATGAAGTCGACTTCGGGGGAAAGCCCGGCATGGTGCATGGCGCGGATCAGGTCTGCCGCGAAGATGAAGCTGCCCTTCAGCACCGGCACGACGAGCAGGCGCTCGGGCTTGCGCGCCGCGATTTCGCGGGCAAGTTCGGAGATTCGGTCAGCGATCTGCGATTCGGAGAAAAGTACTCCGATGCGGTGGCCTTCGATGATCTGTTCGCTCATGGCGCGGCATTTGAGCCGATTTCATGGGCATGGGCAAAACGAATTTCGAGGTTCTTCGCAGTTTCGGGCGGCGATGCAACACGGGTCACGAAGTTGGTGATCTCGCCCGATTTCAACGGCCGCGCACCGGCATCGAGCGTCCAGTTGTAGACCTCGTCATTGCTGTCCGAGCGCAGCGCGAAGCGGATCCAGGGGATCTTGCGGTCGTCGTCCGAGACATTGGCGATCTCGCCCTTGACGGCCAGCACCCGCGTCCCGTCGACGATCATGTGCTGCATCTCGACCTTGCGGAAGTCGAGTCCATAGATGTTCACATTCCAGCCGATGGTCCGATAGGCCGTCACGCTGGCCGGCGCCATGGCGACGACCTGCTCCGGCATGGCCAGCGCAACCAGCAGGGGAAGTGCCGCACAGGCGGCCAGCGCGGACCATCCGGCCATGCGCCGGTTGCGCCGGGCGCGCTGGGC
>JBGSNJ010000521.1:0-1697 GCA_041739715.1 Aestuariivirga sp. | reverse complement strand
ACGATGGCCGAGCCCGAGGCGAAGTCGATCACGCGCTTGCCCGCCACCTCGGCGGGGTTGTCCAGAATATAGCGCGCCAGGGCCTGGCCGCCGGCCCAGGCGAAGGCCCAGAAGGGCGGCGGCAGGCCGATCTCGCCCAGTTCCTCTTCGGTCTTCTGCCAGATCGGCACCGCCTCATGGGCAAGGTGCAGCCGGACCTCCGGTACCAGCGGCGGCGCCATCACCGCGGTATTGGCGCGGATGAAGGCAGTCCGGTCGGCAACGGCCGGGTTCAAGCCTTCACGCCGCCCAGCCTGCAGATGTGTTTGAATTCGTCCGCCGTCACAGGCTGAACCGAAAGCCGCGAGTTCTTGACCAGCACCATGTCCTTGAGCTTCGGATCGAGCTTGATCGCGTCGAGCGTCACGGGCATCGGCACGTCGGCCACGGCGCGGATGTCGACGCAGTCCCAGGTGTCGACATCCGATGTCGAATCGCGATGCGCCAGCCTGCAGACCTCGACGATGCCGACGACGGCCTTTCCGTCATTGGAGTGATAGAAGAAGCCGCGGTCGCCCAGCTTCATGGCCCGCATGTTGTTGCGCGCCTGGTAGTTGCGGACCCCGGTCCACTCTTCGCCTGCAGCGCCCTTCGCCTTCTGCTGCGTCCATGACCAGACCTCGGGCTCGGACTTGAACAGCCAGTAGGCCATCACTTCGTCTCCGGATTCTTGATCAGCCACTTCCAGGCGCGGATCTCGACGGAGGCGAAGAGGCCGGCCTTGGCATAGGGATCGGCATCGGCCATGGCCTTTGCGGTGGTGCGGTCCGCCGCCTCGATGATGACGAGGCTGCCGATGGGCTGGCCGGCATCATCGGTGAAGGGACCCGCGGCCTTCAGCCCGGCGCCGAGGCTTTCGAGATACTTCAGATGATAGGGGCGCATGCTCAGGCGCAGATCGAGGCTGGCGGGCTTGTCGGTGCAGATCAGAGCGAAAAGCATGGGATGGTCCTCATCTGTTTTCCTTGCCGGCGGGCCGCGCCAGAAGCCGTGCTATCTCTTCGTCGGGCCGGGCCCTGTCGTCAACGATGGCGTGCACGGCATCCACAATCGGCATGTCGATGCCATGGCGATGGGCGAGCGCATGGGCGATCTTCACGGTGGCCGCGCCTTCCACCACGCCCTTCGACAGGGCGAGGGCCACGGCCACGCTCTTTCCCTCGCCAATGGCAAAGCCGAAGGCATAGTTGCGCGACTGGCGGCTGGAGCAGGTAAGCAGCAGATCGCCAAGCCCGGAGAGGCCCATCAGCGTTTCCGGCCTGGCACCCATGGCGCGGCCGAAGCGGGTGAGTTCGGCGAAGCCCCGGGTGGTGAGGGCGGCGCGGGCGCTGTCGCCCAGGCCGCGGCCGTCGGAAATGCCGCAGGCAATGGCGAGAACGTTCTTCAGCGCGCCGCCGATCTCGACCCCCTTTACGTCGTCCGAGGCATAGATGCGAAAGTGCGGAATGGAGAGTGCGCCGGCCCATTCCCCTGCTTCCGCCATAGTCGGGGCGGCCATGACCACCGCAGTCGGCAGGCCCTTCAACACGTCCGCGGCGAAGCTTGGGCCCGACAGGACCAGCGGATGGGCGTGCGGCAGGACCTGCTGCACCACGTCGTTCATGAAGAGGCCGGTGCCTTGCTCGATGCCCTTGGCGCTGACGATGAGCGGCTGACGC
>JBGSNJ010000478.1:0-8253 GCA_041739715.1 Aestuariivirga sp. | reverse complement strand
GGCGGCGAGGCGGTCGAGGAAGAGTTGGGCCATGGCAGCGGCATAGCCGCCATCGGCATAGCGGCTTTCTTCCGGGAAGGTGAAGCGGCTCAGCCAGTCCAGCAGGTCCTTGCCGGGCGCGGCCAGCATGCGGCACTGTGGGAAGTGGATGTGCGCGTCGACGAAACCTGGCATGACGATGCAGTCCCCATAGTCGTCGACCGGCGCCTGGCGGAAGCCCTGCGGCAGCAGCGGTGCCGGCCCGGCCCAGAGGATGCTGCCGTCGTCGCCGACGGCGATGGCGCCCTTCGCCTCATGGCGAACCTCGCCAGGCGAGGCCCCGAAGCTCAGCGTCTGGCCGCGGATCACGCGCGTCATGCGGCCACCCGGTCTTCGATGCGGAAGCGGAAGATGCGGCAGATCTGCGCGATGGCTGTGGCGAATTCGGTTACCGGCGAATGCGAGACCCGTTCCTCGAAGGCCGCAAGAACCATCTGCTTGGTCGCGCCCTTGACCGCGAAGATGAAGGGAAAGCCGAACCTGTCCTTGTAGGCCGAATTGAGTTTGGTGAAGCGTGCGAATTCCTCCTCCGACAAGGCATCGAGACCGGCGCCCGCCTGTTCGCGGGAGCTGTCCGCCGTCAGCCCGGCCTTGGTCGCGAGATCGGGGTGCGCCCCGATCAAGGCCCGCTGGGCGTCCGGGTTGGCAGACTTCAGCGCCATGGCGAAGGCTTCAACCATGGCGTCACGGTCCGCGAAGGGGCGCTGGGCGAAGGCCTCGCGCGCCACCCAGGGCGAGTGTTCCGCCACGTCGCCGAAGCGCGCAATGAAGTCCACGGGGGCAAGGGCATTCACATCTGCGACTGTCATCATTGGCGTGCAATCCATGCGCCGAGCTTGGCGCGTTCCTCGGGCAGCATACCGGTCTTGTTGCCAAGCGGCATGGCCTTGTTCTTGACCGACTGGGTTTCTACCTGCGCGGCATAGCGCTTCAGCTTCTCCAGCGTATTGAGCGCGATCCCCTTTGGCGGCGCCTTGATGGTGGGATCGGTCGGGACGGCCGCGTGGCAGGTCGCACAACGCGCCTGCACGATGGCGAGCGCCTCGGCGTCTGTCACCTCGCCCTCGAAGACCGGCCGCGCTTCGGGTTGGGTCATGAAAAGAGCGGCCGCCAGCGCAAGGCCGATCAGCGGCAAGGTCCAGGCGATCTCCGCCTGCGGGTCGCCCACTTCGATGCGCACCAGGAAGTGCCGCAGAAGGGCGCCGCCCAGAACCACGAGCCCGGCGAGGATCCAGGCCTGGGCATGATCGGTGATCATCGGATAGTGGTTGCTGATCATCATCAGCAGCACCGGCAGCGTGAGGTAAGTGTTGTGCAGCGAGCGCTGCTTGCCGATGGCGCCAAGCTGCGGGTCCGGCGTCTCGCCCTTGAGCAGCGCGGCAGTGATCCGGCGCTGGTTGGGAATGATCACCATGAAGACGTTGGCCGCCATGATGGTGCCGATCAGCGCGCCGACATGGATGAAGGCGCCACGCCCCGAGAAGACATGCACGTAGAACCAGGCCGCCCCGAGGATGAGCGCGAAGACGAGCATGCCGAGCAGGCCGGCGTTGCGGCCCAGCGGCGACCGGCACAGGGCGCTGTAGAGCAGCCAGCCTGCGGCAAGGCTGCCGACGGAGATTCCGATCGCCTGCCAGCGGGTGAGCGGCATGATGGACGGATCGATCAGGTAGGTCTCCGCCTGGAAATAGTAGAGCACGATGAGCAGCAGGAATCCGGTGACCCATGTGAGATAGGCCTCCCACTTGAACCAGATCAGGTCCTTCGGCAGCGTCTCTGGCGCGCTCAGATACTTGCGCACGTGATAGAAGCCACCGCCATGGACCTCCCAGGCCTCGCCGGCGACGCCCTTCGGCAGTGCGCCGTGCTTGCGCAGCGAGAAGTCCAGCGCGACGAAATAGAAGGAGGTGCCGATCCAGGCAATGCCCGCAATCATGTGGCCCCAGCGGATGAGCAGATTGGCCCAGTCGAGCGACAGGAGCGGCGCACGCGACAGATACCAGGCAAGGCCCAGCGCCGCGACGATAACCGGAAGGGTCCAGGCGATCTTGCCCAAGGGATCGCCCACTTCGTGGCGCACCAGGAAGTGCCGCAGCGCCGCGCCGCCGACGAAGACAAGGCCCAGCAGCAGCCAGGCATTGGGCGCATCCGTCAGCATGGCGAAGTGGTTGCTAATCATCAGCAGCAGGACGGGCAAGGTGAGATAGGTATTGTGGAGCGACCGCTGCTTGCCGATGGCGCCGAGGCGCGGGTCGGGCGTCTCGCCGCAGATCAGGGCCGCGGTGATCTTGCGCTGGTTTGGAATGATCACCATGAAGACATTGGCGGCCATGATGGTACCCACCACCACGCCGGTCTGGATGAAGGCGCCGCGTCCGGAAAAAACATGGGTGAAGAGGAAGGCAGAACCCAGAACCAGCGCGAAGACGCAGGCTGCGAGCGCCGTGGTGTTGCGGCCGAGGGGTGAGCGGCAAAGCGCGTCGTAGACCGCCCATCCAGCAACGATCGAGAAGGCGGAGATCGCAATGGCCTGCCAGGACGCAAGCGCCATCACGGCAGGATCGATCAGATAGGCCGAGGCCTGAAAGTAGTATTGAACGACGAGCAGCAGGAAACCGGTCACCCAGGTGAGGTAGGCTTCCCACTTGAACCAGATGAGATGGGACGGAAGACGAGCGGGCGCCGAAAGATACTTCTGCACGTGATAGAAGCCGCCGCCATGCACCTCCCAGGCCTCGCCGCCGACACCCGCCGGCAGGCCGGCCGGCTTCTTCAGCGAGAAGTCGAGGGCGACGAAGTAAAAGGACGTGCCAATCCAGGCAATGCCCGCGATCATGTGGCCCCAGCGCAGCAGCAGGTTCAGCCACTCGCCCAGAAATCCGTCCATCACGCTTCTCCTCGCAGAAACGCCTGCCGGGGGAAACGCTCCCGCGGCAGGCGCCTGGTCTTTCGTCGCGCTTACTGCGGCAGCTTGTCGTCGACGCCCTTCACATACCAGTTCATGCCCAGGATATCGCCATCGGGCAGCGGCTTGCCGGCTTCACCAACAACCGTGCCGTCCTGCTTGGTGATCGGACCGGTGAAGGGATGCAGCTTGCCGGTCTTGATGGCTTCCGCCGTTTCGCTGGCCATCTTGGCCACATCGTCCGGCATGTTGGTGAAGGGCGCGATCTGCACCGTGCCTTCGGCCATGCCATCCCACGACGACTGGCTCTTCCAGGTGCCGTTGATCACGTCGTTCACGCGGCGCACGTAGTAGGGCGCCCAGTGGTCGACGATGGCGGTGAGCTGCGCCTTGGGCGCGAACTTGATCATGTCGGACGCCTGGCCGAAGCCCTGCTTGCCCTGCTCCTCGGCCACCTGCAGCGGCGCGGTGGAGTCGGTATGCTGAACGATGATGTCGGCGCCCTGGCTGAAGAGCACCTTGGCGGCGTCGGCTTCCTTGCCGGGATCGTACCAGGTATTGGCCCAGACGATCTTCACCTTGAAGTCCGGATTGACCGACTGCGCGCCCAGCATGAAGGCGTTTATGCCGGCGATGACTTCCGGGATCGGGAAGGACACGATGTAGCCCGCCGTGCCGGCCTTCGACATCTTGGCCGCGATCTGGCCGATCACGTAGCGGCCCTCGTGGAACTTGGCATTGTAGGTCGTCACGTTTTCGGCAGTCTTGTAACCGGTGGCGTGCTCGAACTTCACGTCCGGAAACTTGGCGGCAACCTTCAGCGTCGGCTCCATGAAGCCGAAGGAGGTCGTGAAGATGATGTTGCAACCGTCACGGGCCAGGCGCTCGATGGCACGCTCGGAGTCGGCTTCCGGAACGTTCTCGACATAGGCCGTCTCGACCTTGTCGCCCAGTTCCTTCTCGACCGCGAGGCGGCCCTGGTTGTGCTCGTAGGTCCACCCGAAGTCGCCGATCGACCCGACATAGACCCAGCAGGCCTTGGTCTTGGCTTCGGCGTCGGCACTGGCCGCCGCCACGCCCAGCGCCATGGCGAAGGCGGCGGCAGACATCATGAGTTTCTTCATTCTACTACTCCCTGTTTGTTTTTGGTTCAGCGGTCAGGCACGAAGGGCTGACCCAGGCATGCCGGCGTGTTCGCTCTCGTCAGCATCCGGTTGCCGGAGATGACCACGAGGGCGATGATCGTGACAAGATAGGGCAGCATTGACAAGAACTGCGAGGGGATTCCCCACGCAAAAGTCTGGACGGTGAAGGCAAGGATCGAGATGGCGCCGAAAAGATAGGCGCCGGCCACGGTCCGCCAGGGCCGCCAGGAAGCGAAGACCACCAGCGCCAGCGCAATCCAGCCGCGGCCCGAAGTCATGTTCTCGATCCACTGCGGCGTATAGACCAGCGAGAGATAGCCGCCGGCCAGTCCGGCGCAGGCGCCGCCGAAGAGCACGCAGAGATAGCGCACCCGGATGACGTGATAGCCCATGGCATGCGCCGAGGCATGGCTGTTGCCCACCGCCCGGACGATGAGGCCGGCCTTGGTCTTGAACAGGAACCACGACACGCCCCAGGCCAGCAGGATGGCGAAGGGGATCAAGGGGTCGAACCCATCGTAGTTGGGCAACTTCACGCCCGGCTGGCCGACGAAGGACTCGCCGATCTGGCCGGAGAGGCCGAGGCCCAGCAGAGTCAGCGCCAGGCCGGTCGCCACCTGGTTTGAAACCAGCGAGAGGGTGAGAAAGCCGAAGAGCAGCGACATGAGCATACCGGCGGCAATCGAGGCGAGCAGCCCCAGCCAGGGCGAGCCGGTCATCAGCGCCGCGCCAAAACCGCAGACGGCGCCCATGACCATCATGCCCTCGACACCGAGATTGAGCACACCGGACCGTTCCACCACGAGTTCGCCAAGGGCGGCGAGCAGCAGCGGCGTGGCGGCCGTCATGATGGTGAGGACTACGGCGATCATCATGTCCATGGCGCTAGCCCGCCGTCCGCGTTTGCGCCGCCCGCCCGCTCTCGATGCGGATGCGGTAGAGGATGAGCGTGTCGCAGGCCAGAATGAAGAAGAGCAGAATGCCCTGAAAGACCTTGGCGATCTTGTCGGAGATGCCGAGCGAGACCTGCGCGCTCTCGCCGCCGATGTAGCTCAGCGCCAGGAGGAGCCCGGCGAAGATCACGCCGATGGGATTGAGGCGGCCGAGGAAGGCCACGATGATGGCAACGAAGCCGTAGTTCGGCGCATAGGGCGTCTGCAGCTGGCCCGAAACACCCATGACGTCGCTAGCGCCGGCAAGGCCCGCGAGCCCGCCCGAGAGAAGGAAGCAGAAGAGCGTCGCGCGCTCGGTGGAGAAACCGGCAAAGCGCCCGGCCCGCGGCGCGCTGCCGAGGACCCGCAGTTCGAAGCCCTTGAGCATGCGCCACATCACAACCGCCAAGACGATGGCGGCGATCAGCGCGAAGAGCGCTCCCAGGTGGATTTCACCCCATTTCGGCAGAAGCTGCCAGCCGGCGAAGTTCACCGTCTTGGGGAAGTTGAAGCCCTGCGGATCGCGCCAGGGACCGCGCACCAGCCAGTCGAAGAGATACTGCGCCACATAGACCAGCATCAGGGAGGTGAGAATCTCGTTGGCGCTGAACCTGATCTTGAGAAAGGCCGGTATGGCGCCCCAGGCCATGCCACCGATGACGCCCAGCGCCAGCATCACCACCATGACGTCCGGCGACTGCCAGGCGGGAAAGTAGACCGGGATCATACCGGCCAGCAGGGCACCGATGACGAACTGTCCTTCGGCACCGATGTTCCAGACATTGGCGGTGTAGCAGACGGCAAGGCCGGACCCGATGAGGATGAGGGGTGCCGCCTTGACGATCAGCTGCTCGCGCGCCCAGTCCTGGGTCAGAGGCTCGATGAAATAGACATAGAGCGCCTCGAAGGGATTGAGGCCGCGCAGCGCGAAGATGATGCCCCCGGCGATGACGGTGAGCGCCAGGGCAATGAAGGGCGAGAGGATCGCCATGCGTACCGACTGCTCGGCGCGCTTCTCAAGCACCAGCCGCATGGCGCACCTCTCTGACTTCGTGTTCGCCTGCCATGAGCAGACCGATCTTCTCGGCGGTGAGCTTGTCGGCCGGATAGGCTTCCGACAGCTGGCCGCGCGAGATGACGGCGATGCGGTCGGCGATCTCGAAGATCTCGTCGAGATCCTGACTGATCACCAGCACGGCCGAACCCTGGCGCGAGAGGTCGATGATGGCCTGGCGGATGGTGGCGGAGGCGCCGGCATCGACGCCCCAGGTCGGCTGGTTCACCACCAGCAGCCCGGGCTTGCGGTCGAGCTCGCGGCCGATCACGAATTTCTGCAGGTTGCCGCCCGAGAGCGACCGCGCCTCGGGATCGGGCTTGCCCTTGCGCACGTCGAAATCCTTGATCACCCGGTGACTGATGCCCGAGGCATCGCCGCGCTGCACGAGACCCGAGCGGATCAGCGACCTGTCCGAGGCATGGCGGGTGAGAATCACGTTCTCAGATAGGCTGAAGGCCGGGACGGCGCCATGGCCCAGGCGTTCCTCTGGCACGAAGGCCGCGCCCGCCTTGCGCCGCGCATTGACACCTGCGCGGCCCATGGCCTTGCCGTCGATCTGCAACATGGAGTCGCGGTGCAGGATGCGCTCGCCCGAAACAGCATCGAAGAACTCCGACTGGCCGTTGCCGGCAACGCCCGCGATGGCGACGACCTCGCCGGCCCTCACGTCGAGCGAGATTTCCTTCAGCTCGACGGCGAAGGGACCGTCGGGATCGAGCGACAGGCGGTCGAGCTTCAACCGCACCTCGCCCGCCGCATGCTTGCGGCTGCCGCGCACGACGTGGATGTCACCGCCCACCATCAGCTTGGCGAGGCTCGCGGCATTTTCCTTGGCCGGATCGACATTCGCCACCACCTTGCCGTGGCGCAGGATGGTGACGTTGTGGCAGAGACGCTTCACCTCTTCCAGGCGATGACTGATGTAGATGACGGCGCAGCCTTCCTTGGCCAGCCGGGTCAGCGTCACGAAGAGCTGATCGGCCTCCTGCGGCGTCAGCACCGCCGTCGGCTCGTCCATAATCAGGAGCTTGGGCTCCTGCAGCAGGCATCGCACGATCTCGATGCGCTGGCGCTCGCCAACCGAGAGATCGGCGACGGTGGCGGCGGGCGCCAGCGGCAACCCATACTCCTTCGAGACGCGGGCGATCTTCTCGGAAAGCTTCGCCATGTCGAAGTCGCCTGGCATTGCCAGCGCGACGTTCTCGGCCACGGTGAGCGCCTCGAAAAGCGAGAAATGCTGGAACACCATGCCGATCCCAAGCTTCCGGGCAGCGGCCGGACTGGCGATGGTCACCGGCTGGCCCATCCAGCGGAACTCGCCGGAGGTGGGCTGCAGCGCGCCGTAGATCATCTTGACCAAGGTGGACTTGCCCGCCCCGTTCTCACCAAGGAAGGCATGGATTTCGCCGGGCTTCACCTTGAGCGTGACGTCGTCATTGGCACGCAAGGTGCCGAAGACCTTCACGACATGCAGCGCTTCGAGCAGATATTCCGGACCCCTGTTCATGCCCGCGACCTCTGCACGTCGGGCGAGGCCTGCGCGGCAGACTGCAGCTGTTCGTGCAGCGATGCGATCTGCGCCGCCGTGGCCAGCGCGATCATTGCCGGTTCCTTTGAGCGTATGCCTTCGACACCGATTGGGCAGATCAGGCCATCTATGCGGTCTTCGGCAACGCCTGCCTCGCGCAGACGCTTCACGAAACGCGCCCGCTTGGTGGCGCTGCCGATGAGGCCGACGCGGGCAACAGAGGCGTTGCGCAGCGCCGCATCGGCAATGGCAAGGTCAAGCGCGTGGCTATGCGACATGATGTAGGCGAGGCTGCCACCCGTCGCTTCGGCCAGGACGGCGGGTACATCTTCCGGCGCGAGCGGCGTGGCATTGGATGGCATCACCGCAGGAAAGGCCGACACGCGCGGGTCGATCCACATCACCTCGAAGGGCAATGGCGCCAGCGCCAGGACCAGGGCCCGCCCGACATGGCCCGCTCCGAAAAGATAGACACGGCGGCGTGCTTCGCTCGCTTCCGTCATGCGGCGGCGAATGTCCGGCAAGGCGCTGCGATCGAAGACCTCGGTCAGGAGATCGACATGGCCGCCGCAGCATTGACCAAGCTCGGGACCGAGCGCATGGCTGGTGCGGCGCGATCCGGCACCGCGGGACAGCATGGCCTGGGC
>JBGSNJ010000476.1:0-1584 GCA_041739715.1 Aestuariivirga sp. | reverse complement strand
CCGCGAACACCGCTTCGTTCATCGCCGCCGAGTGCAGGCAGGCGATCCGGACTGGGCCGCTCATGACTGGATACCGGCCGGCCCGCGCCCGATAGCCGCGATGCCGGTGCGCGAAACCTCGACGAGGCCCAGTTCGCTCATGATCCGCAAGAACCGCTCGATCTCCGGCGTCGGGCCGGTGATCTCGAACACGAAATGCTCGGTCGAGGCGTCGATCACCTGCGCCCGGTAGATCTCGGCGAGACGAAGCGCCTCGATCCGTTTCTCGCCCTTGCCGGCGACCTTCACGAGCGCCAGTTCGCGCTCGATCGATTCCGTCTCCAGCGTCAGGTCGATGACCTTGTGCACCGGTACCATGCGCTCGAGCTGATGCTTGATCTGCTCGATGACGGCAGGCGTGCCACGTGTGACGATGGTGAACCGCGAGAGATGCTTCTCGTGCTCGGTCTCGGTCACCGTCAGGCTGTCGACGTTATAACCGCGCCCGGAGAACAGGCCGGCGATGCGCGAGAGCACGCCGGGCTCGTTGTCGACGAGCACCGAAAGCGTGCGCGAAACGACCTCCTGGCGACCGACCTGATCGGGATAGTGGGACTGGGATGTGGGCATGTCAGGCCTTCTTCTCTCGGAGGTTCTCGATCACCGGCTCGTCGACCTCGCCGATTTCCCAGGGCTCGGCGACGGCACCCACCACCCAGTCGCGATAGGCCGGAAGCTCGCGCATCGCGTCGACGTAGGCCTGCGAGACCGCATCGAGCGGAATGGAGTAGCTGTAGAAGCGCGCGACGACCGGGGCATACATGGCATCGGCTGCGGTGAACGCGCCGAACAGGAATGGGCCAGCGGAACCGCCGGCAGCCGTGGCACCGAAGCGCTGGCGCGCCTCTCCCCAGATTGCAGTGATGCGGGCGACATCGGCCATCACTTCGGGTGAGCGCGCCTTCGCCGCATAGCGCTTGGTGATGGTCATCGGGCACTGGCCACGTAGCGCCTGGAAGCCCGAATGCATCTCGGCCGAAACGGCGCGGGCGAACGCGCGCGCCTTCGGATCGGCTGGCCATAGACTGCGGTCAGGAAAGCGCTCGGCGAGATACTCGAGGATGGCGAGGCTGTCCCAAACCGTCACGTCACCATCGACGAGGCAGGGCACCTTGCCCGACGGCGAGTGCTGCAGAATGCGGTCACGCGTCGAGCCGTCGCGCAGCTGGATCACCGTCTCGGCAAACGGCACGCCGAGATGGCGCAACATGATCCACGGCCGGAACGACCAGGACGAGTAGACTTTGTTGCCGATGTATAGGTGCATTTTGACCGCTCCGGTAGGAATAGCTCCAGTGACTCGGACGATACACTAAAGCCTCACACCAGCGCTTTGCCCTCTTTGCCGATCGCCGCGCCGACCTGCTCGTCGGTGACCTCTTCGCCCATGATCATCTCGTTGTGCGCCTTGCCGGACGGGATCATCGGGAAGCAGTTGGCGAGCGAGGAGACGCGGCAGTCGAACAGCACCGGCGCATCGACCTTCAACATCTCCTTGATGGCATCGTCGAGATCGGCGGGCTTTTCGCAGCGAATGCCGACGGC
>JBGSNJ010000457.1:0-7103 GCA_041739715.1 Aestuariivirga sp. | reverse complement strand
AGCCAGTGCAGCCAGGCAGCCAGCGCAGCTGCCACGCCGGCCAGCATCATCGGCAGCGGCTCGATGCCGATGTCGAAGGGCGACCGCGATCCACCGTCGAACAGGGCGGGCACGGCGGCAAAGATCGAAGCAACGAAGGCCAGCAGCAGCACGATGCTGGGCAGCGCCATGCGCCGGATTCTCGAGAAGAATTCGGCGAGGCCCCAGGCTGCGCCGGCAACCGCCAGCGACGCAAGCGCACCACCCAGGCTGGAGAGAAGATATCCCAGCGCGCCCAAAAACATCACCAGCCCGATGGTCACGAAGATGTCGTTGAATCCCGTAACAAGACGCAGCCGTTCGTCATCCGGATCGGCGGAAGGATCTGCCTGCAGGCCGGGCAGGAGATAGGGCGTCAGCCGGTCCGCCGTGGCCCGGTCGATGGCCCCGGCGGCGATGGCCGACTCGAGGCCCGCGATCACCTGCTTGGCATCGCCTGGCATCACGCGTCCAGGCTTTCGACCGTGACGTTGGAATTGGTGTAGACGCAGATCTCGGCAGCGATCGCCATGGCCTTGCGGGCAATTGCCTCGGCGTCCATGTCGGTATCGATCAGCGCGCGGGCGGCCGCGAGGGCGTAATTGCCGCCCGAACCGATTGCAATGACGCCGCGCTCGGGTTCCAGCACGTCGCCGGTGCCGGTCAGCACCAGGCTGACGCTGCGGTCGGCCACGATCATCATGGCCTCGAGGCGGCGCAGATAGCGGTCGGTGCGCCAGTCCTTGGCCATGTCGACGCAGGCCCGGGTCAACTGCTGCGGATATTGCTCGAGCTTTGCCTCGAGGCGCTCAAAGAGCGTCATGGCATCGGCAGTGGCGCCGGCGAAGCCTGCGATGACGTGGCCGCCCGACCCCAATGGCCGCACCTTGCGCGCATTGCCCTTGATCACCGTCTGGCCGAGGCTCACCTGGCCGTCACCTGCGATCACCACCTTGCCGCCCTTGCGGACGGTGAGGATCGTCGTCCCATGCCACTGTACCGGCTCTGCCATGGCTCATGTCCTGTTCCGTTAACGCTTCATGTAGGCCTTGGCCTGCAGAAAGAAAAGCCACCCTTGGCCATTTCCCGGCGCTTCTGCTAAAGGGCCGGGACCGCCGGGCAGCGGAGGGAGTTCCATGCGTAAAGCCAGTATCGACCGCAAGACCACCGAAACGGATGTGACGGCCACCGTCGATCTCGACGGCAATGGCGTCTTTGACATCTCGACTGGGGTCGGATTCCTCGACCACATGCTGGAGCAGCTGTCGCGCCATTCGCTGATCGACATCAGCCTCAAGGCCAGGGGCGACGTCCATATCGACTTTCATCACACCACGGAGGATTCCGGCATTGCGCTGGGTCAGGCCGTGGCCCGTGCGCTGGGCGACCGCAAGGGTATCCGCCGCTACGCCAGCCTGCATCTTCCCATGGATGAGGCGCTGACCCGGGCGGCCATCGATGTATCGGGCCGTCCCTATCTGATCTGGAAGGTTGCGTTCAACCGCCCCAAGATCGGCGACTTCGACACCGAACTGGTGCGCGAGTGGTTCCAGGCCTTTGCCATGAATGCGGGCGTCACGCTGCATGTCGAAACGCTCTACGGCGACAACAACCATCACATCGCGGAGTCCTGCTTCAAGGCGCTGGCGCGCTGCCTGCGCGAGGCCATCGCGATCGATCCGCGCCAGAAGGACCGCATTCCCTCGACCAAGGGATCGCTGCAGGGCTGATGGCGATCTACTCCATATTCCGTAAGGCCGGCGCGCCGCGCGACGAGGCCGTTTTCGTGAAGGAGGGATTCTCCATCGCGGCAGTTGTGCTGACCTTCCTCTGGGCCCTGTGGAACCGCATGTGGGTTGTGGCCGCCGTGATTCTGGCGGTGATGGCGGCCGTTGCCGTTGCAGGATCGCTCACCGCGGCAAATGAGGCGGTGGTAACCGCCGTCAACACGGGTCTCGCCCTGATCTTCGGCTTCGAAGCGCAGAGCTTGCGGGCCTGGTCGCTGCGCCGTTCGGGCTTCGTGGATGATGGGCTGGTCGAGGCCGCGAGTCGCGAAGAAGCGGAGTTGAAGTATTTTGCGGCAGCATTGCCGGCCGAACGCGTTGTTCCCCGGGCGGCGCCGGTCCGCAGCCATGGCAGCAGCCAGAGCGATCCGCTGGGCCTCTTCGGGAACGTGTGACCCGATGAGCGTCGCCATCATCGACTACGGCTCCGGCAATCTGCATTCCGCCGCCAAGGCCTTCGAACGCGCGGCCCGGGATTCGGGCCTCGCTGCAAGGATCGACGTGACTGCAGATCCAGCAGTGATTCGCCGCGCCTCGCGCATCGTGCTGCCTGGCGTCGGCGCCTTCAAGGATTGCCGCGATGGTCTGAAGGCCGTGCCCGGCATGTGGGAGACGCTGGTGGAGCAGGTTCATGGCCGGGGCAAGCCGTTCCTCGGCATCTGCGTCGGCATGCAACTGATGGCGACGCGCGGCCTGGAGCACGAGGTGACCGAAGGTTTCGGCTGGATTCCGGGCGACGTGACGGCGATCGAACCGCGCGATGCCCGCTACAAGATTCCGCATATGGGATGGAATACGCTGGACCTCGTCCGGCCGCATGCGCTGCTTGAAGGCATCACTCTGGGCCCGCAAGGGCTGCATGCCTATTTCGTGCATTCCTTCCATCTTGCCTGCGATCAGGCTGACGATGTGATTGCCACCACCGATCACGGTTGCACCATCACCGCCATCGTGGGCCGTGACAATGTCGCGGGCACGCAGTTCCATCCGGAAAAGAGCCAGGCGCTGGGCCTTGCGCTCATCGCCAATTTCCTCGGGTGGTCGCCATGATTCTCTTTCCCGCGATCGACCTGAAGGATGGCCAGTGCGTGCGCCTGAAGCTGGGTGACATGGCGCAGGCGACGGTGTTCAACGACGATCCGGCCGCGCAGGCCCTGGCCTTCCAGCGCCAGGGATTCTCCTGGCTGCATCTCGTCGATCTCAATGGCGCCTTCGCCGGCCAGCCGGTGAATGGTGCCGCCGTCGAGGCGATCCTCAGGGCCGTGACGATCCCGGTGCAGCTGGGCGGCGGCATTCGCAGCATGGCGCAGATCGAGTCCTGGCTCGCGCACGGCATCCGCCGCGTGATTCTCGGCACCGTGGCGTTGCGCGATCCGCAGCTGGTAAGGGAGGCCTGCCGGAGCTTTCCGGATCGCATCGTGGTCGGCATCGATGCGCGCGGCGGGCGCGTCGCGGTTGAAGGCTGGGCCGAAACGGCGGATATCACCGCCATCGCATTGGCGCGGCAGTTCGCCGATGCGGGCGTCGCCGCCATCATCTTCACCGACATCGATCGCGATGGCGTTCTGAAGGGACTCAATATCGACTCCACCCTGGAACTTGCTGCCGCGACGACCATTCCCGTCATCGCCAGCGGCGGCCTGGCCTCGATCGCGGACGTGAAGCGCCTGCTGCAGCCCGACTGCAGGATCCTCGAAGGCGCCATCTCGGGCCGCGCGCTCTATGATGGCCGGCTCGATGCGGGCGAGGCGCTGGCGCTCATCCGCAATGCGGAGGCGGCATGACATGCTGAAGGCGCGCCTCATCCCCTGCCTCGACGTGAAGGACGGCCGCGTCGTCAAGGGCGTCAATTTCGTCGACCTGCGGGATGCCGGCGATCCGGTGGAGATCGCCAAGGCCTATGACGCGGCGGGTGCGGACGAGCTTTGTTTTCTCGACATCACCGCGACCCACGAGAACCGCGGCATCATCCTCGATGTAGTGAGCCGCACGGCCGAAGCCTGCTTCATGCCGCTGACGGTCGGCGGCGGGGTACGCAGGCTCGAGGACATCCGCAAGCTCCTGCTGGCCGGCGCCGACAAGGTGTCGATCAACTCGGCGGCGGTGGCCGACCGCGACTTCGTGCGCCAGGCCGCGGAGAAATTCGGCAGCCAGTGCGTCGTCGTGGCGATCGATGCCAAGCTGGTCGCACCCGGCAGATGGGAGATCTTCACCCATGGCGGCCGCAAGCCAACCGGTATCGATGCGGTGGATTTCGCACGCGACGTGGTGACGCGCGGTGCTGGCGAGATCCTGCTCACCTCGATGGACCGCGACGGCACAGGCCAGGGCTTCGACCTGGCGCTGACCCGCGCCATTGCCGATGCGGTTCCGGTTCCGGTGATCGCCTCGGGCGGCGTCGGCACGCTCGATCACCTGGTCGCGGGCATCCGCGATGGCCATGCCGCCGCCGTGCTGGCCGCATCGATCTTCCATTTCGGAACCCACTCCATCGCCGAGGCCAAGCGGCATCTTTCGTCCAGTGGCATCCCGATGCGGCTGTGATAGGAGAAGTCATGATCAACCATCGACTGGAGGTCCTGGCACGTCTCGCCGACACCGTCGCGGCGCGAAAGGTAGCGCCCGGCGCTGACTCCTATACGGCGAAGCTGCTGGGCAAGGGCGTCGGAGCCTGCGCCAAGAAACTCGGGGAGGAGGCGGTCGAGACCGCACTTGCGGCCGTCTCCGGCGACCGCCGCCAGATTGCCGCCGAGTCGGCCGACCTGCTCTATCACCTCGTCGTCGTTCTGGCGGCGACCGGCGTCGACCTGGCCGAGGTAATGGCGGAACTCGAACGCCGCGACGGCACCAGCGGGCTTGCCGAAAAGGCCAGCCGCCCGAAGAGCTGATCATGGATGAACTTGCCAAGGAAGTCTCGCCCTTCCATCGCTTCTCGCGCGAGGAATGGGCCGCCCGGCGCGCCGATACGCCGATGACCCTGATCCAGGCCGACCTCGACGAGCTGCGCAGCCTCAACGACCGCATCGACCTGACGGAGGTGGAGACCATCTACCTGCCGCTGTCGCGCCTGCTGACGCTCTATGTCGAGGCGACACGCGGCCTGTTCCGCGCCACCAACCACTTCCTCCACCTCAATGACCGCAAGGTGCCCTACATCATCGGCATGGCCGGCAGTGTGGCGGTGGGCAAAAGCACCACGGCACGCATCCTGCAACGGCTTCTGGCGCGCTGGCCGCGCCAGCCCAAGGTCGATCTCGTCACCACCGACGGATTCCTCCTGCCCAACGCAGTTCTCGAACGCGAGGGCCTGATGGCCCGCAAGGGCTTCCCGGAAAGCTATGACCTCCCCGCCATCCTGCGCTTCATGTCCGACATCAAGGCGGGAAAGCGCAACGTCAAGGCGCCGGTCTATTCGCATCTCACCTATGACGTGCTGAAGCACGAACATGTGGTGGTTGACCAGCCCGACATCCTCATCGTCGAAGGACTCAACGTGCTGCAGACCGGCCGCCCGCCGCGCGATGGCCGCGGCATTCCCAACACCTCCGACTTCTTCGACTTCTCGATCTATCTCGATGCCGATCCGGCGGATCTGAAGACCTGGTACATCGAGCGCTTCCTTGCGCTGCGCGACGGCGCCTTCCGCCATCCGAAGTCATACTTCAACCGCTACGCATCGCTGAGCGACGAAGAGGCGGTCGCCACCGCCACACGCATCTGGGAGACCATCAATCTGGTGAATCTGCGCGAGAACGTGCTGCCGACGCGGCCGCGCGCCGATCTGGTCCTGCGCAAGGGCGCGGATCACTTCATCCGCAGCGTCTTCCTGCGCCGCCTATAGCAGGCCCACGGCCTTGGCATGGGCCTTGAGGTTCACCTCGGGCCTGGCGCCGATATGCGAGATCACCTCGGCCGCCGCGAGCGCGCCCAGCTGCGCGCAATGGGCCAGCTTCAGCCCATGCGTGAGGCCGTGAAGAAAGCCGGCGGCGAAGAGATCGCCGGCGCCTGTCACGTCCACGACCTTGCTGACCGGGTAGGCGGGAATGGCGTGGACGTCCTCACCCCGCACCACGACGCAGCCGGCTTCGGAGCGTGTGAGAACCGCAATCGGGCAATCCTTGCGGATGGCCTGCATGGCGCCGTCGAAGTTCTGCGTCTGGTAGAGCGACTTGATCTCCGATTCGTTGGCGAAGACGATGTCGATGCCCGACCGGATCAGCTCGAGGAAACTGTCGCGGTGGCGTTCCACGCAGAAGGAATCGGAGAGGGTGATGGAGGTCTGGCGCCCCGCCTTGCGCGAAACGGCGGCCGCGCGCTTGAACGCCTCCTTGGCCTCGGGCCGGTCCCACAGATAGCCTTCCATGTAGGTGACCTTGGCAGATTCGACCACGGCAGAGTCGATGTCAGCGACGGTCAGGTTCACGCAGGCGCCGAGATAGGTGTTCATGGTGCGCTCGCCATCGGGCGTCACCAGGATGAAGGAGCGGGCTGTGGCGGGTCCCTCGGTCGAGGCCTGCGAGTCGAAGCTGACACCCTGCGCCCGCATGTCATGACGATAGATGGCACCGAGCTGATCGTCCTTGACCTTGCCGAAATAGGCGGCCTTGCCGCCGAAGGACGCAATGCCCGCGGCGGTGTTGCCGGCCGACCCGCCGGAGACCTCGACCGCTTGCCCCATGTCGGCATAGAGCGTTTCGGCGCGCGCCTCGTCGATCAGGTTCATCGAGCCCTTGACCAACCCATGCCGGTTGACGAAACCATCCTCGACGCGTGCCAGCACGTCGACGATGGCATTTCCGATGCACAGGACATCGACGTGGCTGGTCATGAGATTCTCCGCGGTGAATGCGGGCCTTGCCCTAGCCGAGCGGGCTTGCACTGGCAAGGCTTGCGCCTTAGGTGAGGGCCATGATGACCGCTTTCTTCCGGGCCTTGGGCGACCTGCTGTCGCCCGAACTGCGCAGCGTGCTGTGGCGGGCGCTTGGCCTGACGCTGCTGCTGTTCATCGCCGTCCTGGTGGGCGTGCAGATGCTGTTGGCGGTGCTGACGGAGTTTTCCTGGCCCTGGGCCGACGTCGTGCTGGGATTGGGCACCGGGCTTGTGCTGCTGGTGGCCTTCTTCTTCCTGATGGCCCCGGTGACTGCGGCCTTTGCCGGACTGTTTCTCGACGAGGTGGCTGCCCGTGTCGAGCTGCGCCACTATCCTGCCGATCCGCCGGGCACGCCCCTGCCGGCGGCCGCGGCCCTGTTCTCCGGCATCCGCTTTGCCGGCCTCGTGCTGGTGGTGAACCTTGCCATGCTG
>JBGSNJ010000454.1:0-3540 GCA_041739715.1 Aestuariivirga sp. | reverse complement strand
GACGCGATCCGCTCGACGCCGGGCTCGGCAAAGTCGAAAGGCCGGTCGACGAGGTCGAAGAGGCTGGCGCAGCCGAAGAAGCCCAGTCCGGCCGCATTGGCCCAGACGATCCGCGCCCGGACGGCATCCCACAGCCAGGCGGGCTCGGGAATGTCGCGCAGGTCTTCCAGCGTGGGCGTATGTGCCTCGGCCAAGTTGCAGGGGTCCTATTGTTGCGGTGCCGGAACGAGCGTCCCATTCATCCGGCCAGACATCAGGTTAGCCGAATTGGAACAATTTCGTCCACCGCCTTAACCAGCGATTTACCGAAGCCGCCGTGTTGCGACGCAAACTTACGTTGCAATGCACAATAAATCTTGCTATAGACAGGTCAACGCCGTGGCCCGGAGTGGTAGCGGCCAAAGGAGCACCAGATGTCCAGCAAGAAAGTGAAGGCCGAGATGAACACCGAGCTTCCGCAGGAGATGACCGCCATGGCCCAGAAGACCGTCGATCAGGCGCAGGCCGCCTTCGACAAAGCCAGCGAGATCGCCCACAGCAACGTGCAGCTTTTCGATGCCGCGGCCAATGCCGCCAAGAACCGTTTCAATGATCTTCAGCTGAAGGCGATCGAGTTCGCCCAGGCCAACATCAACGCCGGCTTCGGCTTCACCCGCAAGCTCTTTGCGGTGAAGGAGCCGACGGAAGTCTTCAGCCTGCAGCAGACCTTCCTGAAGGAGCAGTCCGAAGTCCTTCAGAAGCAGGCTGCGGAACTCAACGAGCTGACCGTGGCCCTGGCCAAGGAAGCCGTGAAGCCGCTGCAGGATGGCCTGACCAAGTCGTTCAACGACATCAGCAAGTCGATGGCCGCCTGATTTCGTTCTGAGGCCGCGCCGGGAACTCCTCCCTTTTCCGGCTGCGATACCCGCAGAGGCCCGCGCGCAGGCGCGGGCCTTTTTGCTGGCTTGAATTCCGCAGCGCTTGGCGATACTACACCGCCGGTGTGCCGCCATAGCTCAGTTGGTTAGAGCGCTAGATTGTGGATCTAGAGGTCCCCCGTTCGAGCCGGGGTGGCGGTACCATCTTCGAGGCACTCACAGGATCTTGCGATAGGCCGGCACGGTCAGGAAGGGTTCGAAGCTCTTCGCCGTGGTCAGGGCCTTGAACAGCGCGATGGCATCCCTGAAGCGGCCGTTGGCATAGGCATCAGCGCCGATCTCGTTCTTCAGCTGCGCCACTTCCTCCGCCAGACACGTGTCGAAGTAGGCGGGCGTCACCTTCTGGCCGGTTTCGAGCCTGGCACCGAACCTCAGCCACTGCCAGATCTGGGCGCGTGCGATCTCCGCGGTCGCGGCATCTTCCATCAGATTGTCGATCGGCACCGCACCGCGGCCGCGCAGCCAGGATTCGATATAGCTCACAGCCACGCGGATGTTGTTGCGGAAACCCTCTTCGGTTCGGGTGCCGGAGGGAATCCGCAACAGGTCCTTCTGTCCCACTTGGGCCTCGTCACGCATCACATAGCGCTGGTTCGGCGTTGGCATGAGGTCGTTGAAGACGTCCATCGCCAGCGGCACGAGATCCGGATGGGCGACCCACGTGCCGTCATGTCCGTTGCGCGCTTCGTGTTCCTTGTCGGCGCGAACTCGGGCGAAGGCGAGACTGTTGGCTTCCGGATCCTTGCGGTTCGGAATCTCGGCCGCCATGCCTCCCATGGCGAAGCAGCCGCGGCGATGGCAGGTCTTTACCAGCAGCGCCGAATAGGCGGCGAGGAACGCCTCCGCCATGACGAGCTGGGCACGGTCGGGCAGCAGGAAGGCCTTGTGGGCTGCGAGGGTCTTGATGAAGGAGAAGATGTAGTCCCAGCGGCCGCAGTTGAGGCCGGTCAGGTGATCGCGGAGCTCGTAGATGATCTCGTCCATCTCGAAGGCCGCCGGCAGGGTCTCGATCAACACCGTGGCCTTGATGGAGCCGAGCGGCAGACCCAGCCAGCTCTGCGTGAAGACGAACACGCTGTTCCACAGGCGTGCCTCGAGATGGCTCTCGATCTTGGGCAGGTAGAAGTAGGGCCCCGATCCCTTGGCGATCGCGGTTCGCGCATTGTGGAAGGCATAGAGGCCGAAATCGAAGAGCGCTGCCGCCACCGGCTTGCCGTCCACCTTCATGTGGGCCTCGTCGAGATGCCATCCGCGCGGCCGCACCATCAGCACCGCCAGTTTCTGGCCCAGCGCATAGCGCTTGCCGCTGACGGGATCGACATGGACCATGGCGCTGGTCCAGCGGTCCATCAGGTTGATCTGGCCCTGGACCATGTTGTCCCAGGTCGGCGAATTGGAATCCTCCAGGTCGGCCATGAAGACCCGTGCCCCGGAGTTCAGCGCATTGATCATCATCTTGCGATCGGTGGGGCCGGTGATCTCGACGCGCCGGTCCTGCAGGTCGTGCGGTATGGGCGCCACCTTCCAGTCGCCCGCACGGATCGACGCCGTTTCGGGGAGGAAGTCTGGCAGAAGGCCGGTGTCGAAGTCCTTCTGGCGGGCCACCCGCCGGGCCAGCAGGGTCCGGCGCTCCGCCTCGAAGCGGCGATGCAGGCTGGCGACGAAGTTCAAGGCATCGGGGGTCAGGACCCGCTCATGCGCCTTGGCCAGCTTCACCGTGAAGGTGATCCCCTTGGGCAGCTTCGCCATGTCTAGTGATTCCCGCAGATTGGCTTCAGCTTCTCCGGAATAGGGCCGCCATAGGCCCAGTCAAGCAGTTCCACCGTATGGACCACGGGGATGTCCGTGCCGGTGGATATCTGCGAAATGCAGCCGATATTGCCGGTGGCCACCGCCTGCGGTGCCGTGGACATGATGTTGGCCACCTTGCGGTCACGCAGCCGGGTGGCGATTTCCGGCTGCAGGATGTTGTAGGTGCCGGCCGAGCCGCAGCAGAGATGGCCTTCCGGCACTTCGGCGACCGTGAAGCCCGCCTTGCGCAAGAGCTTCAGCGGTTCGGTGCGGATCTTCTGGCCATGCTGCATAGAACAGGCCGAGTGATAGGCAAGCTGGAGCGACGTCTGGCCATCCGGAAGGTCGAGACCGGCGAGGAACTCGGTTACGTCCTTCGCCTTGGCGCTGACCGCCGCGGCCCTTTCGGCGTAGGCCGGATCGAGGCGCAGCATGTGGCCATAGTCCTTGATGGTGGTGCCGCAGCCCGAAGCCGTGATCACCACGGCGTCGACGCCGGCCGCGGTCCACTGGTCCACCGAGCGCCTTGCCCGGGCCAGCGCATCGGACTCCTTGCCCATGTGGTGGGTGAGTGAACCGCAGCAGGCTTCCTCGCCCGAGACCACCACCTCTATGCCAAGGCGCGTCAGCAGGCGGATGGTCGCGGCATTGATGCCGGGGTCGAGCACGCTCTGCACGCAGCCCATGAGGAGCGCGACGCGGCCCTTCCTTTCACCTGCAGCCGGATAGGTGCCGGGCCGGCCGAAGCGCTCGGGCGTGGGCAGGGATGAGGGCACGAGGCCCAGCAACGCGTCGATGCGGGTGGCGCCAAAGGATTGCACCACGGGGCGCA
>JBGSNJ010000451.1:0-6699 GCA_041739715.1 Aestuariivirga sp. | reverse complement strand
ACCCATGCCGAGGCCAAGGACGTTCTGGCTGGCGCCATGCTGAAGTACGCCGCGGGCGAGATCCGCCAGGGTCCGGTCGCCGCACCGCGAAGCCCCCGCAGTTCGCTTCCCACGGTTACGCTGCTCGGCGAGATGTTCCCGGCTGACCCGGTGGGAATCGGCCGCATGCTCGAGCCGATGGGTCTTGCCGCCGGCGTCACGGTGCCGACACGCGAGTGGCGCGAACTCTTTGCCGCCTTTGACTGCGCGACGGTCGCGGCGATTCATCCCTTCTACACGGCTTCGATCCGCGAGTTTCAATCGGCGGGACGCAGTGTCGTCGGCTCGGCACCTGTCGGGTACGACGGAACCGCCGACTGGCTGGCCGCCATCGGCCAGGCCTGCGGCATTGCCGCCGACAATGTGGCCGCCGCGCAGAACCAGATCCTTCCCGCCATCCGCGCAGCACTTGCCGCCAAGCCGATCAAGGGACGCATCACGGTCTCCGGCTACGAAGGCTCCGAACTACTGGTCGCGCGCCTCCTCGTCGAGAGCGGCGCCGAAGTGCCCTATGTCGGCACCGCCTGCCCGCGCACCCCGTGGTCGGATCCCGACCGGGCCTGGCTCGAATCCAGAGGTGTGACGATCCAGTTCCGCGCTTCGCTGGAGCAGGACATCGCCGCAGTTCTGGATCACCGTCCGGACCTGGCCATCGGGACCACGCCCGTGGTGCAGAAGGCCAAGAGCCTGTCCATCCCCGCACTCTACTTCACCAACCTGATTTCGGCGCGTCCGCTCATGGGCCCGGCCGGCGCCGGCTCGCTGGCGCAGGTCATCAATGCGGCGCTGGGCAACAAGGCCCGCTTCGAGCGCATGAGTGCCTTCTTCGAGGGCGTCGGCGACGGGTTCACCTCCGGCATCTGGCAGGACACGCCGGTTGACCGTCCGGAGTTCCGCAAGAAGTACCAGGGCATGATGGCGGCGCGCGCCAAGGCCGCGGAGGCCATCGGCACATGATCCGTACACCGACCATTGCAGGAGCGCTGCCATGCTGGTGCTAGATCACGACCGGGCTGGCGGCTATTGGGGTTCCGTCTACGTCTTTACGGCGATCAAAGGCCTGCAGGTCATCATCGACGGGCCGGTGGGCTGCGAGAACCTTCCGGTGACGTCGGTGCTGCATTACACCGATGCCCTGCCCCCGCACGAACTGCCGATCGTCGTCACGGGACTCTCGGAAGAAGAGCTGGGCCAGCACGGAACCGAAGGGGCGATGAAGCGCGCCCACAAGACGCTTGACCCCTCTCTCCCCAGCGTCGTGGTGACCGGCTCGATCGCCGAGATGATCGGCGGCGGCGTGACGCCCGAGGGAACCGGCATCCAGCGCTTCCTGCCACGCACCATAGACGAGGATCAATGGCAGAGTGCCGACCGCGCCATGTACTGGCTGTGGACCGAGTTCGGCATCAAGATGAAGGCCGTTCCCAGCGCCAAGCCGCGCAAGGAGGGCGAGAAGCCCCGCGTCAATATCATCGGTCCGATTTACGGCACCTTCAACACATGGTCGGATCTCGCCGAGATCAAGCGTCTGGTCGAGGGCATCGGCGCCGAGATCAACATGACCTTCCCGCTCGGCAGCCATCTGGCCGACGTGGCGAAACTCGCCAATGCCGAAGCCAATATCTGCATGTACCGCGAATACGGACGCAAGCTCTGCGAGAACCTCGACCGCCCCTATCTGCAGGCGCCGATCGGTCTGCACTCGACCACCAAGTTCCTGCGCTCGCTGGGCGAGATCCTCGGTCTCGATCCCGAGCCCTTCATCGCGCGCGAGAAGCACACGACCATCAAGCCCCTGTGGGATCTCTGGCGGTCCGTCACCCAGGATTTCTTCGGCACCGCCAGCTTCGGAGTCGTCGCCAGCGAGACCTATGCGCGCGGCCTGCAGAACTTCCTGGCCGAAGAGATGGGCTTGCCCTGCCATTTCGCCGTGTCGCGCAAGGCCGGCGAGAAGACCGACAATGCCGCCATCCGGCAGATGATCAAGGAAAAGGCGCCGCTCATCCTCTTCGGAAGCTACAACGAGCGCATGTATCTCGCCGAGGCCGGCGGCCGCGGGGTCTACATTCCGGCCTCCTTCCCCGGCGCCATCATCCGCCGCCACACGGGCACACCCTTCATGGGATATGCCGGTGCCACATACCTCATTCAGGAGGTCTGCAATGGCCTCTTCGACGCGCTGTTCAACATCCTGCCGCTGGCAACCGACATGGACCGCGTCGAGGCGACGCCGGTTCGCCAGCAGCAAGAACTGATCTGGGACGACGCTGCCAAGGCAGCCCTGGACGAGCTGGTCGAACGGCTCCCGGTGCTGGTGCGCATCTCGGCAGCCAAGCGGCTTCGCGACGGTGCCGAGCAGGCCGCACGGCGCGCGCAATCTGACCGCGTGGCGCATGGCGATGTCGCCACGGCGGAACGCGAATTGGTGAAATCATGACCGGAACACCCACAGCAGGAATTGCCGGAATCTTCAGGAGGTGCAGCACATGCGCATGAACAAGGTGGCAAAGCATCACGAGCAGAGCCTCGAATTCAGCCTCGTCTATGGCGTGGCCTTCGTGGTCTTCCTCATCACCATCGCGCTGACGCGCCTCGTGCCCTTCCGGAGCCGGACCGCGCACGGAAAGCCTCTCTTTGCGGCCGCCCGCGCGGCGGCACGCAACAGTATTCCGTTCGCCTTCATGTGAAGGCGGGCATCAACCATTCGCCCGGCGCAAGCCGGACGGATTTATCGAGGGCCTGAAGGCCCAAGATACCCGGGCCGCGCGGGAATTCAGCGGTAACGGGCCGTAAGACAGCCCAAAGTCGGAGGTCATTCGAATGGCCGATAACAAGGGGTCAGGCTCTTCAGGTCTGACCGAAGCCGAAGCCAAGGAATTCCATGGCATGTTTGTTACGAGCTTCATTGCCTTCACGGTTGTGGCGATCATCGCACACTTCCTTGCCTGGCAGTGGCGCCCGTGGCTCCCGCCTGTCGAAGGCTATTCCTTGAACGATAGCATCCTGCCAGCTGCGGTGCAGCTGACATCGATGTTCACATAAGGAGGATCGGATATGTGGCGCATGTGGCTGTTGTTCGATCCGCGCAGGACGCTGGTGGCGATTTTCACCTTCTTGTTCGTCCTCGCGCTTGTCATCCACTTCATCCTGCTTTCGACCGACCGGTTCAACTGGCTGGAAGGTCCGAAGAAGGCTGCGAGCCTGGATGTGACGATCAGCGAGATGGTTGGCTAAAGCCAGCCCTCCCGCACAACCCCGTGGACGGAACACACCTCATCAGCGTGTTCCGTCCACGATCCCCGGCAGAGACGAACTGCCGGCATACCCAGGAACGGAGAACGCCCGATGGCAATGCTGAGCTTCGAAAGAAAATACCGCGTCCGCGGTGGAACGCTGATCGGAGGCGATCTGTTCGACTTCTGGGTTGGCCCCTTCTATGTGGGATTCTTCGGCGTCCTGACCGCCTTCTTCGCCTCGCTCGGCACCGCGCTGATCGTCTATGGCGCGGCGATCGGCCCGACCTGGAACCTCTGGCAGATCAACATCGCGCCGCCTGATCTGAGCTACGGATTGGCCCTGGCGCCGCTCAAGGAGGGTGGCCTCTGGCAGATCATCACCTTCTGTGCAACCGGCGCCTTCATTACGTGGGCGCTGCGCGAAGTCGAAATCTGCCGCAAACTCGGCATCGGCTTCCATGTCCCGATCGCCTTCGGATTCGCCATTCTCGCCTATGTGACCCTCGTGATCGTCAGGCCCGTGCTGCTCGGCGCCTGGGGACACGGATTCCCATACGGCATCATCAGCCATCTCGACTGGGTTTCCAACGTGGGATACCAGTATCTTCATTTCCACTACAATCCCGCACATATGCTGGCCATCACGTTGTTCTTCACGACAACGCTGGCACTGGCCATGCACGGCGGCCTCGTTCTCTCGGCCACCAACCCGGCCAAGGGCGAGGCGGTGAAGACCGCGGAACATGAGAACAGCTTCTTCCGCGATCACATCGGCTATTCAATCGGTACGCTCGGCATTCACAGGCTTGGCCTTTTCCTCGCGCTTGCCGCCGTGTTCTGGAGCGCCGTCTGCATCGTGATCAGCGGCCCCTTCTGGACCCATGGCTGGCCCGAATGGTGGAACTGGTGGCTTGACCTGCCGATCTGGGCCTGATCCGGGAGCAATGACAATGATCGAATATCAAAACATCTTTACCCGCGTGCAAGTTCATGGCCCGGCCGACATGGGCGTGCCGATGAAGCCCGGCAACTGGCCACGCAACCCGGAAACGGCCACCGTGCGCCTGCTAGGCTTCCTCGGCGACGCACAGATCGGGCCGATCTATCTGGGCTTTCTGGGCATCGCCTCGCTGATCTGCGGGTTCATCGCCATCGAGATCATCGGACTCAACATGCTGGCCTCGGTGAACTGGGACCCCATCCAGTTTGTCCGTCAGCTCTTCTGGCTCGGTCTCGAGCCGCCGCCGGCCAAGTACGGACTTGGCCTGGCGCCGCTGCGCGAAGGCGGCTGGTGGCAGATGGCCGGCTTCTTCCTGACGGCCTCCATCCTGCTCTGGTGGCTGCGCACCTATCGCAGGGCCAGGGCCCTCGGCATGGGCACCCATATCGCCTGGGCCTTTGCGGCGGCAATCTGGCTCTACCTCGTACTGGGTTTCATCCGTCCCCTGATGATGGGCAACTTCAGCGAGGCCGTGCCCTTCGGCATCTTCCCGCATCTGGACTGGACCGCGGCCTTTTCGATCCGCTACGGCAATCTCTTCTACAATCCCTTCCACATGCTCTCGATTGCCTTCCTCTATGGCTCGGCTCTGCTTTTCGCCATGCACGGCGCGACGATCCTTGCGGTGTCGCGGCTCGGCGGCGAGCGTGAAATCGAACAGATCGTGGACCGCGGCACGGCCTCGGAACGCGCCGCACTCTTCTGGCGCTGGACCATGGGCTTCAACGCCACCATGGAGTCGATCCATCGCTGGGCCTGGTGGATGGCCGTGCTCTGCCCGCTGGTCGGTGGCATCGGAATCCTACTCACCGGCACGGTGGTCGACAACTGGTTCCTGTGGGGCGTGAAGCACGGCATTGCGCCGAGCTATCCCTTCGACCTGACCGCGCCTGTCCTCGATCCTGCAGCGCCGGCACAATAGGAGTGGTGAAATCATGAAAGTCGCAGCCTCACTACTCGCTCTCGTCATCGGCGTCCTGCTCGCCATTCCCATGATGCTCACCTGGGAAAGGCCACCCATGGACTCCGTTCAGCTCGGCCCGCGCGGCCTCGGCATGGAGCAGATCACCAATCCGCGCCTGGCCGAGGACCTCAAGGCGTTGAACACCTCTCCGGCGCCCGACGATCCGGTCGACAATGACGGCGTGCTGGTGAAGGATCAGCCTGACGTCTATCAGAACATCCAGGTCCTGGGCGATCTTGATACTGCGCAGTTCACCCGCCTCATGAATGCGATCACCAACTGGGTGGCGCCCACGGAAGGCGACAATGCCGGATGCGCCTACTGCCACAACGTGGAGAACATGGCCTCGGACGAGGTCTATACCAAGATCGTGGCACGCCGCATGCTGCAGATGACGCGTACCATCAACACGACGTACAAGTCGCACGTCGCCGAGACCGGCGTGACCTGCTACACCTGCCACCGCGGCCAGCCCGTGCCGGCCAATGTGTGGTCGATCAACCCTGGACCGCCGCAGGCCGGCGGCATGGCGGCCAGCCGGGATGGCCAGAACCTGGCCGAGGCTGTGGTCGGCTACAGTTCGCTCCCCTACGACCCCTTCACCACATTCTACAATACCAACCCGGCCAATATCCGCGTGGTGGCGAGCACGGCGCTGCCAGGAGGCCCAGGTGCTTCGATCAAGGACACCGAGAAGACCTACGCTCTGATGATGCATATGTCCAAGTCGCTGGGTGCCAACTGCACCTTCTGCCACAACTCCCGGCAGTTCAGCGACTGGGCTGAAAGCCGTCCGCAGCGCGTAACGGCATGGCACGGCATCGACATGGTTCGGACCATCAACGTCACCTACATCGACTCTCTTGCCAATGTCTTTCCGGCCAACCGCAAGGGACCGATGGGCGATGTGCTCAAGTCCAATTGCGCCACCTGCCACAACGGTATCAACAAGCCGCTCTATGGCGTCAGCTTGGCGAAGGACTATCCCGAGCTGAGCGTGCCAAATCCATAGGGAGCACAGGAAATGCGGATGCAGCGATCGACCGCTGGGTCTTCATAGGAGAGTGGTGTGCCGCGTGATGTTGCAACCACCCACCGGCTTCGAAGTGCCCGCAACGGGCCGCAGACGGATCGCAGTCCCGGGTTTCCACCTTACGGAAGCGCCGGGACGGAACCGTATGGGGCACGAAGCAGGCATGACGAAAAACCTGCGTGCAGGTCCAGCACGAAACCAGCCTTGAGTCCTAAGGAGGCTTAAAATGGCAGACGATCCTAACAGGGTATGGCCCACCGGCCTTACCATCAGGGAGTCCGAGGAACTCCACAAGCACGTCATCGACGGCGCGCGTGTGTTCTTCGTGATTTCCCTCTTTGCGCATCTGCTTGCGTATATCTACTCGCCCTGGCTGCACTAGAGGAGTCCTGACATGAACCAAGGAAGAATCTGGTGCGTGGTCAAT
>JBGSNJ010000449.1:0-8021 GCA_041739715.1 Aestuariivirga sp. | reverse complement strand
CCGACCCGGGCGGAGTTCGGGGGCATCGTGAACAACCTGTCGCGCGAGGCCGAGCGCAGGGGCGCAGTCCTCCGTACACGGAGCGAGGTGACGGCTGCCATGCTGGCGGCAGAAAAGCCCGATGCGGTGATCCTTGCCACTGGGAGCAGGCCGCATCTGCCGCCGATCGAGGGCGAGGCCGCGCAGCTCCTGCAATACACCGATGTGATCGGCGGCACGGCACGCACCGGCGCGCGCGTCGTGATCTACGACTGGCATGGCGACTGGATCGGTGCCGGCCTGGCCGAGAAGCTGGCCAGCGAGGGCGCGCAGGTCAGGCTGGCCGTCAACGCCATGTGCGCTGCCGCGAACGTCCAGACCTATATCCGCTTCGAGATTGTGGCCCGGCTCCATCGGCTAGGGGTGGAGGTGCTGCCCTGGATGCGCCTCTATGGAGCGGACGGCCGGACGGCCTACTTCGTCCATACCGCCTCGCGCGAGGCCGTGGTGCTGGAGGATGTGGATACGCTGGTGCTGTCGACACCCAATCATCCCTGCGACGAACTGGTCCAGTCTCTGACTCAGATGGGAATCGAGCATCATCTGATTGGCGATTGCCTGACGCCCCGAACGGCCGAGGAAGCGGTCTATGAGGGACTGAAGGCGGGACTGGCGGTCTAGTCGCAGATCTGCCTGAGTGCCTGCCACTGCGCATCGCTGAGGACCGGGCGGGGCATGATGCCATCCGGCAGCGGCTGGATCCTGTTCATGCGCTCCTCGGTGTCTGGATGAGTGGAGAGCAGAGAACCCATCACTTCGAAGGGGCCCGCAGACCCCTTCGACTGTTCCTCCTTCAGCAGGCCGCGAAAGAAGTTGCGGAGGCCCAGCGGATCGATGGCGGCATCGATCATGATCCGGTTGGCATATGCATCGGCTTCACTCTCTGCACCGCGCGAATAGCGGAGGAGGGCCGCAAAGCCCGCCATGCTGGTTACCGCATCGCTGTTGCCGCCGGTTATGAGGTTTATCAGGATTTGTATTCCCATGATGCGCACCATCTGGGCTTCCGGGTGCCGGTTGGCGGCATGGCCGATCTCGTGTGCCAGCACGCCGGCTACTTCCTCGGGGCGTGACGCGCGGCTGATCAGCTCGCGGGTGATCACGATGCGGTCGCCCGGCATCGCAAAGGCATTCATCACCGGCAGGTCATAGACCGTGATGGCAAGGGGCGGTATGTCGGCGCCGCTCTCGGCGATGCGGGCCGTCATTGCCGCAAGGGCGGAGACGCCAGCCTTGCCGCTACAGGGCCTTGCTGCCTCCACGATCGAGGCTTCCATCTGGCTGCCGATCCGGTCGCGCCAAGACTGCGGCAGATGGCGGGCGAGGCCTTCGGGTGCCAGCTGAACGACGAGATAGCCGCCGACTGCGATCGCGACGAGGCCACCGGCAGTCCATGCCAGGGGGCGAAGCATCCTGCCGGGCCGCAGGCCGCCCCTGAGCTGCGGAGCAGCCTCGAGAATTGCATTCCCCATGGCCTTGTCATGCAGCACCAGCCGCGCGCCGGGCATTGCGGCCCGGCAGAGCCGGAGCGGCCGTCCAGCGTGCGGAGGATCGACGGCCTCGAGATCCGAAAGCGGCCATATCTGTTCGTTCAGATCCTGGCCGTGGAAGCGCAGCGCATCGGGCGTCAGTCGCAGCCGCACCACGATGTCGGCGGCCGTCTTGCCATCGAAATAGATTGCCGATCCTTCCATCACAGCCCGCCGACGTCGAGGGCATCGGCGAGACCCTCGCCCATGGAGCTGACAGGTGCCCGAGATTGCCGGATGCGGTCGATGTTGACCGGGCCTTCGATCCGCACGCGGTCGCAGAGGTAGCGCACCAGGCGCTGCTGAACGAAGGGTGCGGCGACGCCGAGGGTGAGCACGGAAAGAAGGGCGTTGCCGATGGCGAGGCGGATGATGCTGCCGGTGGTGGCGTCGAAGCGGAACTGTGCGCCATCGAAACTGGTGTAGGTGGCGAACTGGATCAGCTCGCGCGCCGTGTACATGGCCCAGATCGCGGGATAGAGGGTGAGGTAGAGCAGGTAGACAATGGCCAGCGACACCACGATGACACCGATGGCGATGCCGACCTGGTCGGGGGAGCCAGGGTCGTTTCCCTGTTCGCCGGCGAGGCTGGCCCAGAAGCCCTCGGTTTCGAGGAAGGTGAATTCTGCAACCAACACGCCTCCCAGGAGGGCGATGACAAGCAGGCTGACAAACCAGCACAGCGCATAGGCGGGGTAGAGCGGGCCGGCAGGGCCTTTGAAGCGGAAAGGCCGGTCGCCAAAGAAGGTGCTGCCCATCATCTGTTGCTGCAGCGTGAGGTTCATGACCGGGGTGATCCAGCCGAGCGTCATGGCGCGGGCCATGATGCTGCCGAAATAGAGGAGTGCATAGGTGGTGGTCGAGCCGAGCAGGGCGCCGCGTATGCCGCGCCACAGGGTGCGCGAAAGCTGGTAGCGGCGAGCCCGGTAGATGGCAGCGCCCCAGAGCAGGCTGATGGCCAGAAAGACCAGGAGCTGAAGCCCGATGACCGATGGGTGCTCAGGACCGAAGGCCAGGGTGAGCCCGGCAAAGGCGAGCACTGTGGGCAGGCCGAAGACCAGGAAGACGAACATGGCGCCCTTGAAGAGCTCGATTCCCTTTCCGGAGTATTCCAGCGGCTCGCCGTTGATGTGCACGCAGCTCCAGATGTGGCGCCGGACATTGGTGCGGGCCCAGAAGCGATAGAGGGTGAGCGTGAGGAGGAACAGCAGGGCATTCAGCAAGGACAGGCGCAGCAGGCCGGTCCGGGGTACATAGTGGATGCGAATCGAATCGCCCTTTGCGTCATGTTCCGTCATGACTTCAGGCGCTTAACACAGGTGGTCTGAACGCCAGATGAAGCCCGGCGCGCGACCGTTAAGCATGCGCTGTGGCGGAAGTGCAACAGCAGCACAAAACTTTATCTTGCCCGATTGCACTCGTCTTTGAACCTTTCATCTGCCTAAATCCGGCAATAGACGAATAAAACCGAGGCGTTGAGTCCGCAGAGTTGCGGCGAAGCGATGCTTGAGTCCGGGCGGCGGCACGCCATGCGCACCAGTGATCCAAAGGTGTGGTGGGGAGGCCGTTGGTTGCCCGGTTCTAGCGCGTTTTGACCGTGGCCGGGGCGGCGCAAGCATCAGGAGAGGATGCTGAAAGTTGAGGACCGTTTGGTATTGACCACACCGGCATGTGACGGGCGTGATTGGTGGATGAGCGTAGGGACCAGGCCAGCCGTGCTGGCGCTGATCGCGCTGATCGCGCTGGTTGCCATGTCCTTCCGCGCACAGGCGGCAGAAGACGCCGATTCCGGGCCGCTGGCCGACTTCTACTCCTATCTCCCCGCCACGCCTGAACTGAAGATACCTGACATCAACATCCCCTTCTGGACGGATGACCTCAAGAAGGGTCAGCGGGCCTATCGTGCTGGCAAGTACGACCGGGCCCTGAAAAGCTTCCGCAAGGCCTCGGATGACGGCAATACCGTGGCCGACTGGTATCTCGGCCACATGTACCGCCTGGGGCAGGGTGTGCCCCGCAACGATGCCATGGCCTATTCTTACTACTCGCGGGTGGCCGACTCCTATGATCCCGACGAACCGGACCAGAATCGCCTGCGCATCGCCGTGGATGCCATGGTGCGGCTGGCGGATTACCAGCGCGAGGGAATCGGCGAAGCCAGCGTGAAGTCCAATCCCGCTGCGGCGGCGCGCAGCTATTTGAAGATCGCGACCGCTTATGGCCACCCGGCGGCGCAATATGCCCTGGGCGTGATGAACATCAAGGGTCAGGGCGTGAAGCGCAATCCGCAGCAGGGCCTGAAATGGCTGATGACGGCCGCCCGCAAGCGCTACGCGCCCGCCGAGGCCTATCTGGGCGAGTTGTACTGGGAGGGCAAGATCGTGCGGCGCGACCGGACTCGCGCCGTGATGTGGTATGCGCTCGCCAAGGAGTCGGCCCGGCCCGAGGAAAACCCGGAAATCTATGACCGGGCCCTGCAGCTCGAGGCCAATGTCAGCGAAGAAGAACTGATCGAGGCAGAGGCCCGTGCCAGGGTCTGGGAAGGTCAGTATCCGGTCGATCGCCGCCGCGGCAACGACTGACCCGTCACTGCGGCGCCCGGCCCGGCCGCGTCACGATGAAGGCCGAGACGGCCAGAAACACCAGGGCCACTCCGACCTCGATCCAGACCGGCGCCTGGGCGCCAAAATGAAGATAGGCGAACATGGCGGCCATCATGACCACCGCAAAAACCTTCGCCTTGGTGGGAATGACGCCCGAGTCCTGCCAGTCGCGGATGAAGGGACCTACGACAGGATGATTGCGGATCTTCTCGGCCAGTTCGGGAGAGGACCTGGAAAAGGCCCAGACGGCCACCAGTAGGAACGGCGTGGTCGGAAACAGCGGCATGACCACCCCCAGGGCGCCCAATCCGACGCAGAGCCAACCCGTGCCCAGCAGAAGCGGTTTTCTCAGCGTGCCGATGACAATCTCCCTGCCGCGCGACTGCGGCGGTTTCCGCCTTGCGATGGCCTGCCGGTTCATGCCATCAACCTCATGACATGACGGATCCCAGCGATACACCGCCGCATCTGAAGGCGGTTGATGTCGAAATCAAGACCCAGCCCTCCTTCCTGGGGCGGCTCAGGGCTTATTTTTTCACGGGGCTGGTGGTGACGGCCCCCATCGCCATCACAATCTGGGCCACCTACTGGTTCGTTACCTTCTTCGATGCCTGGGTGAAGCCCTTCATCCCCAGCGTCTACAATCCCGATACCTATCTTTCGTTCCAGGTCCCGGGCTTCGGCCTGCTCTTCGCGCTGATCACCATCACCATCATCGGCGCGCTGGCGGCCAATCTGGTGGGCCGCACCGTCATCGGCCTGTGGGACAAACTGCTCAACCGCACGCCAGTGGTGCGCTCGATCTACAAGGGCTCCAAGCAGATCTTCGAGACGATCTTCGCGCAGAAGGGCGCCTCTTTCCGCTACGTGTGCCTGGTGGAATGGCCGCGGCGGGACTGCTGGTCCATTGCCTTCGTCTCGCGCGAGGTGGATGGCGGACAAGTTGGTCTCGAGCCGGGGCGGGACATGTATGCGATCTATGTCTCGACCACACCGAATCCGACCTCGGGCTATCTGTTCTTCGCCGACGTGGCGGATGTGAAGATCCTCGACATGAGCGTGGAAGATGGATTGAAGCTGGTGATTTCGATGGGCCTCGTCTTCCCCGACCGGCCGCTGCCTGCGGCGGAGGAGGCAAAGGTGGCTGCGGTCAAGACGGCGCGTCCGAAGCGGAAGCCTGTCAGCCGGCGGAAATCAGCCTGACGGCCTCGTCGCGCTCGAACAGGTAGAGCAGGACGCGCAGCGCTTCGCCGCGCGGTGTCGTGAGCTTGGGGTCGCGGGTGAGGATCAGCTGGGCGTCGTCGCGGGCGGCGGCGAGCAGGTCACCATCGGTTGCGAGATCCGCCATGCGGAAGAGCGGAAGGCCCGACTGCTTGGTGCCCAGCATCTCGCCCGCCCCGCGCAGGCGGAGGTCCTCCTCGGCGATCCGGAAGCCGTCTTCGGTTTCGCGCATGATGGAGAGCCGCGCCTTGGCGGTTTCGCCAAGCGGGTCCTGATAGAGCAGGATGCAGGACGATTTGGCCGTGCCCCGCCCGACCCGTCCACGCAGCTGGTGCAGCTGGGCCAAGCCGAAGCGTTCGGCATTCTCGATCACCATGACGGAGGCCTCGGGCACGTCGACACCGACTTCGATGACAGTGGTGGACACGAGAATGTCGAGCGCGCCCACCTTGAAGCCGGCCATGACCTTGTCCTTCTCAGCGCCCATCATCCGGCCGTGAACCAGTCCCACGCGGCCGGGAAAGCGTGCGGCGAGGGCATTGAACCGATCTTCTGCGGCCGCGAGGTCGACCATCTCGCTTTCCTCGACAAGGGGGCAGACCCAATAGGCGCGGTTTCCCTGGGCCATGGTCCGCGCGAGGCCCTCGACGATATCGGACATGCGGGCCAGGGGCATGACGCGGGTATCGATGGGCTGACGGCCCGCCGGTTTCTCGGTGATCTTCGAGACATCCATGTCGCCATAGACGGTCAGCGCAAGGGTTCGGGGAATGGGCGTTGCCGTCATGACGAGGAGATCGGCGAAGCTTCCGGCCTTGGCCTGCAGCGCAAGCCGCTGATGCACGCCGAAGCGGTGCTGCTCGTCGATGACCACGAGGCCCAGATCCTTGAAGACGACGTGTTCCTGAAACAGCGCATGCGTGCCGATGAGAATGTCGATCTCGCCAGCCGCCGCGCGTGCGAGGACATCATCGCGGGCGGCGCCCTTCTCGCGCCCGGTGAGCAGGGCGATACGGAGGCCGGATGTGGCCGCGAGTTTCGACAGGGTCGCCAGATGCTGCCGCGCCAGGATCTCGGTGGGCGCCATCAGCGCCCCCTGAGCGCCGCTCTCGACGGCTGTTGCGAGGGCAAGCAACGCGACCACGGTCTTTCCTGCGCCGACATCGCCCTGCAAGAGGCGCAGCATCCGCTCGGGCGCTGCCATGTCGCGCAGGATGTCGTCCACGGCGTGGCGCTGCCCATCGGTGAGCATGTAGGGAAGGGCCGCGACGACCTTCTCGCGGATTGCACCCGTTCCGCGCAGCGTGCGTCCTGCGGCGCGCTTCAGATTGGCGCGGACCAAAGCGAGGGCAAGTTGGTTGGCGAGCAACTCGTCGTACGCAAGGCGGCGGCGGGATGGCGCCTCGGGACCAAGGGCTGCCGGGGTCTCGGGATGGTGCAGGGCGCGCAGTGCAGCATCGAAGGCAGGCCATGCGTGGCGCTGACGGAAGGCTTCGTCTTGCCACTCCGGCAGAACCGGCAAGCGCTCGATCGCGGCACGGATGGCCTTGGCCAGGATCTTTCCCGAAACGCCTTCGGTCAAGGGATAGATCGGCTCGATGAGCGGGAGCCTGTCGAACTCCTCGGCCGAGACGACGTGATCGGGATGGGCCATCTGCGGCTCGGCGCCATACCAGTCGATCTTGCCGGACACGAAGCGCCGTTCGCCCTCGGGCAGCAAGCGCTTCAGGCTGTCGGCGTAGCTGTGAAAGAACACCAGCGTGAGGGTTCCGGTCTGGTCGTGGACATCGATGCGATAGGGGACGCGTTTGTTGAACGCCGGCGGCGGCCTGTGCTTGCCGACTGTCACCTCGACGGTAACCACACCCTCGCGGGGAAGATCGGCGATGCGCGGCCGGAAGCGGCGGTCGACGATGCCGGAGGGGAGGTGGAAGAGAAGATCGAGGACGCGCGTTGTCTCGCCCGCGGCGCCATGCGATGGCCGCAGGAAACCAGCCAGCAGCCTGTCGAGCTTGCTGCCGATGCCCTTGATGCCGGCGGCGCCGGCAAAGAGCGGGTTGAGGATCGAAGGACGCATGGCAGCAGTGTCGGGGGGAACGGGTTGCGGCGCAAGGGTGGATGAGGCAAAGAGCACCGCAAATGACCCCCACCAGCGACAGTGACGAGATCCGACGCAAGCGCCTGCTGTGGCGGGCGACCCACCGGGGAATCAAGGAAATGGATATCATCTTCGGCGGCTTCGTGCAGCGCGGACTGACCCGGTTCACGCCGGCCGAGCTGGACGAACTGGAACGCATGGTCGCGTTGCCGGACCAGGAACTTCTGGCCTGGGCAACGCAGATGGCGCCAGTACCTTCGGCGCATGACGGGCCCCTGCTGCGCGCCATGCTAGCGTATCGGCCATGATCGACCTTTCCCGCCTGAAGCCGCGGTTGGGGGTGTCCGGTCGCGTGCAGGTCTCCGGCGTACCGCAAGGCCTGGACGCCATGATCCTGCCGGAGGTGGCGAAGGCGATCGGCTCACGCGCCATCGTGCATGTGGCGCTCGACGATCAGCGCGCTGCCGTGCTGGCCGACCAGCTTGCCTTCTTTGCGCCTGAGCTTGAGGTGCTTCGTTTCCCGGCCTGGGA
>JBGSNJ010000426.1:0-9438 GCA_041739715.1 Aestuariivirga sp. | reverse complement strand
CGGCGTCACGGCCATGGCGGCACCTGCTTCGCGCGGGGCCGAGCCGCGGGTGGCAACCACGGTGACGCGGGCACAGGCCGGATGCCGCTCCAGCGCGTCGCAGATGTGACCCCAGATCTTCATGCCCCGCCGCCTTTCAAGGCCCGCAATATGGCCTCAGGTGTCGCAGGCGCGTCAAGCCTTGGAATCTGCCCGGGATTTGCGCGGGCAATGGCGTCAAAAACGGCAGTCCAGACGGATATGCCCAGCATCAGCGGAGGCTCTCCCACGGCCTTGGACCGGTAGATGGTCTCTTCCTTGTTGCCCCGGGACTCGTAAAGCCTGACGCGAAAATCGGCAGGCACATCGGAGGCGCAGGGGATCTTGTAAGTGGAAGGCGCGTGGGTACGAAGCCGCCCCTGCGAATCGAAGACCAGCTCTTCGGTGGTGAGCCAACCCATGCCCTGCACGAAGCCGCCCTCCACCTGGCCGATGTCGAGCGCGGGATTGAGCGAGCGCCCGACGTCGTGAAGGATGTCGGCGCGATCCACCCGCATCTCGCCGGTCAGCGTATCGATGATCACTTCCGAACAGGCCGCACCATAGGCGAAGTAGAAGAAGGGCCGGCCCTTGCCCCTGGCGCGGTCCCAGGCGACTTTCGGCGTGGCATAGAAGCCGGTGGACGACATCGAGATGCGGGCCATATGCGCCTTCTTCGCAAGTTCGCCGAAGGCAACGCTGTGGTTGCCGATGATGACCTGGCCATTCTCGAAGCGGATGCGCGACTTGGGCACTTTCCAGGCCTTCGCCGCGAATTCGGTGAGGCGCTGGCGAATGATGGAAGCGGCCTGCTTTGCCGCCATGCCATTGAGATCGGCGCCGGAGGATGCGGCCGTCGCTGAGGTATTGGGCACCTTTGCCGTCGTCGTCGCGGTGATGCGCACGCTTGGTGCATCGATGCCGAATTCCTCGGCCACAACCTGCGCCACCTTGGTGTAGAGCCCCTGCCCCATCTCGGTGCCGCCATGGTTCAGATGCACCGACCCATCGGTGTAGACATGCACCAGCGCACCTGCCTGATTGAGATGCGTAAGAGTGAACGAGATACCGAACTTCACCGGCGTCAGCGACAGGCCCTTCTTCAGGATCGGGCTTTCCGCGTTGAAGGCTTCAATCTGGCGGCGCCGTTCCCGGTAGTCCGATGATGCCTCAAGCTGCTCGATGACCTCGAGGGCGATGTTGTCCTCGATCTTCATGCCATAGGGCGTGATGTCCCTGCCATCGCGATAGAGATTGGCCTTGCGCACATCGAGCGCATCAAGGCCGGTACGGATGGCGATGGCCTCCATCATCCGCTCGGCGAAGATCATCCCTTGCGGGCCGCCAAAGCCACGGAAGGCGGTGTTGGAGACCGTATGGGTCCTGAGTCTTCGGGTCGCGATCCGCAGAGCGGGATAGAAGTAGGTGTTGTCCGCATGGAACATGGTGCGGTCGCAGATCGCATTGCTGAGGTCTGCCGAATGGCCGCAGCGGGCAAGAAAATCCACGTCAACGGCGGCGAGCCTGCCCTTGCGATCGAAGCCCGCCGTGTAGTCGACGCGAAAGTCGTGGCGCTTGCCGGTCATGATCATGTCGTCGTCACGATCCAGCCTGCACTTGGCCGGGCGGCCGGTCCTGTGCGCGGCCAGCGCTGCGAGGCATGCCCATTGCGCGGCCTGGCTCTCCTTGCCGCCGAAGGCACCGCCCATGCGGCGGCATTCGCAGGTCACCTGCGCATCGGCAATGCCGAGCATGCGGGCGACGAGATGCTGAACCTCGGTGGGATGCTGGGTGGAGACAAGAACGGTCATCGCGCCATGCTCTTCGGGAAGCGCGATGCTGACCTGGCCTTCGAGATAGAATTGCTCCTGGCCGCCGATGCGGAAGGACTCCGTGAAGGTGCTCGCCGCATTTCTCAGGGCCAGCTTCACGTCGCGCCGCGCGAAGGCATAGGGTTCGCCCACATCCCTGGTCTTGCTGGCCACAGCATCCTCGACCGTCACGGCAGGCGTTTCGGCGGTGATCTCGATCCGCGCAAGCAGGCTGGCGCGGCGGGCAGCCTCGCGCGTCTCGGCGACCACGGCGAAGACCGGCTGCCCGTGATAGGCAATCTGACCGTCTGCCAGGATCGGGTCGCCGCCGACCGAAGGACTGCAGTCGTTCACCCCGGGGATATCATCTGCCGTCAAGACCGCGATGACGCCCGGTGCCGCCCTGACAGCCTCGAGATCCGCGGCCACGATGCGGCCATGGGCGGCGTCGTGAGCGAAACCCGGATAGACATGCACCAGACCATCCGGCTCCCGGATGTCGTCGACATAGGTCGCGCTGCCCTGCACATGAAGAACCGCGCTATCGTGACGGATGGACTTGCCGACGCTTTGCGTGACCAGGGTCTTGCGGGCGACGGCCATCAGGCAGGCTCCGGCAAGGGGTTGAGAATGCGTGTGGTGCCGCCATCCGCGCCGGCAATCTCGATCAGCGCCTTGCCGAGCAATCCTTGTGCGACGTTCATGCGATAGTCGGCGGAGGCCCGCATGTCGGAGATCGGCTGGAAGTCCTCGGCCAGCGCGGAGATGGCGCGATCCCATGACGGCGGATCGTCGAGCGACACGCCCTGCAGCATCGCCTCCGCCCGCGTTCCGCGTTTCGGCGTCGCCGCCATGCCGCCGAAGGCGATGCGGGCCTGCCTCACGCGCCGGCCATCGAGCGTGAACCGGAAGGCCGCCATCACGGCGGAGATATCCTGGTCGAAACGCTTGGAGATCTTGTAGGCGCGGAACACCTGATCGGCGGCCAGCTTCGGCACGTCGATGCGCCACACCAGTTCGCCGGGCTTCCGATCCTGCTTGCCATAGGCGATGAAGAAGGATTCGAGCGGCTGGCTGCGGACCTCGGAGTCATGGCGCAGATGCAGTGTTGCATCGAGCGCGATCAGCATTGGCGGCATGTCGCCAATGGGCGAGCCATTGGCAATATTGCCGCCGACGGTGCCGGAGGCACGCACCTGGCGCGAGCCGATGCGGCGCAAAACCTCTCCGATATCAGGGTGGAGCCCCGCGAGTTGCGCTTGCGCTTCCGCATAGGTCGCAGCGGCGCCGATCGACAGCCTGCCCTGCTTGTCCGAGATCCGGTGAAGCTCCTCGACACCACCAACCAGTATGATGCGCGGCAGCTCGCGCATCTGCTTGGTGATCCACAGTCCCACGTCGGTCGCACCTGCGACGATGGCCGCCTCAGGATTGCTGGCGGCAAGACTGCAAAGCGAGTCCGCACTGGCCGGCCGTGCGATGAAGCTGTCAGCCGATCCGCAGAGTAGATCGGTTCCGTCCTGCAGCTTCGCCAGCTTCTGGGCCGTCTCGTCCGCGGCCCTGGCCCAGTGGTCGAGCGCCGTGCCGGTGCAGGCCCTGGCGGCCGCATCCACGATGGGGCGATAGCCTGTACAGCGGCACAGATTGCCGGCGATCTGGTCGACGATGTCCTGCCGCGTCGGCGCCTTGCCGGAATGATAGAGCGCGAAGAACGACATGATGAATCCCGGCGTGCAGAAGCCGCACTGCGAACCGTGCAGGTCGACCATCGCCTGCTGCACCGGATGCAGCGTTCCATCTTCGGCAAGGTCGTCGACGGTGACGAGCTCCTTGCCGTCGATCTGGCCCATCAGCAGGATGCAGGCATTCACGGGTTCATAGACAAGACGCCCGTCACGCAGACTGCCGAGGGCCACCGTGCAGGCGCCACAGTCTCCTTCGTTACAGCCCTCCTTGGTGCCGCGCGACTTCTCCTCAAGCCGGAGATAGTCGAGAAGCGTGCGCATGGGCGGCACGTTCTCGAGCGAGACCAGCTGGCCGCGGCGAAGGAAGCGTATGGCGCTGCGCGAGGCCATGGGTCAGCTGCCCCGATAGGTGGAGTAACCGTAGGGCGATAGCAGAAGCGGGACGTGATAGTGCTCGCTCGGGTTCGCGATTCCGAAACGGATCGGAATGACATCGAGGAAAGCCGGCTCGGGCAGGTCGGCTCCGGCACGACGCAGATAGTCGCCGGCGTGAAAGCGGAGTTCATAATGGCCGCGTGCGAATTCCGCGCCTTCCAGCAGGGGCCCGTCGGCACGCCCGTCGGAATTGGTGTGGATCGTCTTGAGATAGACCGTCCCGCCGTCGAGCATGTAAAGCTCGATCTTCAGACCCGCCGCGGGCTTTCCCGAGGCCGTGTCGAGAACATGCGTGGTCAGCCGCCCCATCGCGCTTCCTGAGCTCCCCTGCCCATTCCGGTGTCCGCGGTTCTGGTGCCGCATTTGGCCAAGACGATAACACCGGTTGTCTGTGCGAAATAGAAGAATAATTGCTACGGACCGTACGCTATCTTCGCACTTCCCCCTGGTTTGGGACATGTTCGCGCACAAGTTCCGCGAAGGCGTCGGCCGCAACCCGGCCCCTGGGGCCGCGGCGGCGCACCAGCATGAGTCGGTCCAGCGGCAGGCGCTTGTCGCTGAGCGGAATCCAGACCAGCTTTCCCTCCGCCATCTCCTGCTCGATTCCGATTGGCGTCTGGAAGGCGATGCAGCTGCCGTGACGCGCCAGCGATGCCATGAGGCGGAGCGAATTGCACTCGAAGGCGGGCCGCAGGCCGCGGGTGCCAGGGATCTTGTCAAGCGCGGCCCGCAAGCTGAGGCCGGGCGACGGCCAGGCGATGGGATGCGCAAGGCATTCAGCCAGCGTGAGGCTTTGCGATCCCGCAAGCGGATGAGAGGGCGCCATGACGGCGCCAAGATGCATGTCGCGCACGACGATGGCCTCCAGCCCCTCCAGGGAGGACGGATTGAAGGTGAAGCCGAGATCGGCATGCACGTCGCGGACCAATCCCGTTACCGCGTCCGAGCCCGCCACGGTCACGGTCACCTGGATCCCAGGATAGTGCCTGGCGAAGGCCAGCAGAAGATCGGGCAGAATCGACACCGAGATGCTTTCGACCGTCGCCACCCGCACCGTGCCGCGCTTGAGGCCCTTCAACGCATCGAGCTGGTCAAGCGTCGCCTCGGTTCCCTGGGAAAGGCCACGCAGGCCGCGCAGCAGGACCTCACCCGCAGGCGACAGCGACAGGCTGCGTCCGCTGCGGTCGAAGAGCGAATGACCCAGCTGTTCTTCGAGAAGGATGAGCTGGCGGCTGATGGCGGACGCAGCGACGTTGAGATGGCGGGCCGCCGCTCTCACCGAACCGGTCTCGGCCACCACCATGAAGTAGCGGCAGGCCGTGGCGATGAGCGGCGGCTGCGCTTTCATGGTGCCACGAGTATGGCGCGGAAGTCGTTCACGTTGGTGTGGGTGGGACCGGTGACCAGCTGGTCGCCCAGCGCTTCGAAGAAACTGTGAGCGTCGTTGCCTTCGAGGAAGGCGATCGGATCAAGACCCATGGCCCTTGCACGGTCCAGGCTGTCCGGATCGACGAAGGCCCCCGCCGTCGGCTCCATACCGTCGATGCCATCGGTATCGGCTGCCAGCGCATGGATCTTCCGCTCCCCAGCCAGCGCAGCGGCCAGAGCCAGCGCGAACTCCACATTGCGGCCGCCACGGCCCTTGCCACGCACGGTGACGCTGGTCTCGCCGCCGGAGAGAATGACACAAGGCGGCGCCACCGGCTGACGGTACTGCGCAATCTCCAGGGCAATGCCCGCATGCACCTTCGCCACCTCGCGGGATTCGCCCTCGATCCGGTCGCCGAGATAGAGCACCTGCAAGCCCAGCGCCTCGGCCCTGCGGCGCGCGGCGCGGAAGGACTCATGCGGCGAGACCACGACATGAACCTGGCGATCCGCCTCGGCCAGGCTGCGATCGTCATCCGGGCCTTCGAGCCAGGCTCTCACCGCTCCCGGGATGGCGATGCGGTAACGGTTCAGGATCTCCAGCGCATCGCGCTTGCGGGTGGAGTCAGCCACCGTGGGCCCGGAAGCGACAATGGCGGGATCATCGCCGGGCACGTCCGACACCAGCAGCGTGTGGAGGCGTGCCCGGCCGGCCGCCCTTGCCAGCCGGCCGCCCTTCACGCCGGAGACCTGCTTTCGCACGCAGTTGAGTTCGGCAATGTTGGCGCCACACTTCAGCAGCGCCCGCACGAGGTCCAGCTTGTCCTTCAGATCGATGCCCGGAACCGGCTTCGACATCAGCGCCGAGCCGCCGCCGGAGATCAGTGCGATGAGCAGGTCATCCGGTCCAAGCGTGCCAGCGAGCGCCAATGCGCGGTCGGCCGCCGCGAGACTCGCGTCATCCGGAACGGGATGGCTGGCGAAATGCACTCCGATCCGCTTCAGTTCATGCCGATAACCATGCGGCGCAACCACGAAGCCTTCGAGGGGACCACTCCAGTTCTGTTCGAGAGATGCGGCCATGGGAATGGCGGCCTTGCCGGCACCGATCACCACGGTGCGCCCCTTTGGCGGCTGCGGCAGATGCGCCGCCACGGCGGCCGCCGGATCGGCCGCCCTGACCGCCGCATCGAAAACTTCACGCAGTACTAAGCGCGGCTCCATGGCGTTCCCGTTCCCCAACTGGCTCCGGCCCCATATAAACGAGGCCCGGACGGGTGGCGACAGGAATTGAGTTCGGTCAAACTCTGCGAGACTTTTACCGATGCCGTTCATCGACCGTAAACCCAAATGCCGCATCTAGGGGGCGGGACGCGCATGTGGTTTTCGTGGAGGGAGTGCCATGGACTTGAAGCCCATTCCGGCCGTGCCGGATGCCGAGACCTGGGATGACGATCTCTTTGCCCCGCCTCTGCTGGTACAAGTCGCCATTGGCGTAATCGTCATCGCCCTGGCATGGGGCGGGTTGCTTTCGCCCCGGACCCAGCGGGCCCCCGACTTCTGCCGCTACGCGGAGACGGAGACCTCGAAGCAAGTTGGCCACGCACCCGGTCGGCAGAGCCAGGCCGGGGTCTATTGCAGCTGAGCGGCGTTCCGCCGCCTCACCGCGCGACGGTGACCGAGCAATGCGCGCGCCCGGAGATATCGGCCGCAACCGAACCCAGCACCAGGCGTGACACGCCGCGCTTGTCGCCGGTGCCGACGACGATGTGGTCATAGCCGTTTTCTTCGGCATATTGCACGACGGCTGCGGCGGCTTCCCGGCTGCGGAGCGCCAGCTCTTCCACCTTCGTGGCGCCCGACTTCTTCGCCCTTTCGGCCGCTCCATCGAGGATCTTCTTCACCTGGTCGTCTTCCCAGGCATAAATCAGCGGTCCCCGCGCGCCGCCGCGGGCCACGTTGACTGCGCAGACCGCCAGGCTGGCCCCAAACTTCGCGGCAAGGCTGGCGGCAAGTTCGATGGCATGGAAGGAATGTTCGGTCCCATCGATGGCGCAAAGGATCTTCTTCATGGCAGGTCTCCATTCAGAGCGAGAGCCCGCGGCCCTCCGTGGTTGCAAAGCCACTAATGACCTTAAGAAGTCGTCAAGCCTTGATCTTGGTCAAACACCCTGAATCGCCAATCGCTCAGAGATTGTCGGTGCCGAAGGTGTCACAGTCGCGGAGATCGTTTGCGGTGTAACCTTGCTTGAACCACCGGACCCGTTGGGCCGAGCTGCCGTGCGTGAAGGACTCCGGCACGACATAACCCTGAGAGCGCTTCTGGAGTCGATCATCGCCGATGGCGGCGGCGGCATTGAGCGCCTCCTCGATGTCACCGTCCTCCAGGATCTGCGCCGTGGCATCGGCCTCCTTCGCCCAGAGGCCGGCGAAGCAGTCAGCCTGCAGCTCCATGCGTACCGATAGGGCATTGGCGCGCTCCTCGCTGGTCCGCATGCGCTCGGCCATCACCTTGTCGGCGATGCCGATGACGTTCTGGACGTGATGGCCCACCTCATGGGCGATGACATAGGCCTGGGCAAAGTCACCCGGCGCGCCAAGCTTGTTCTTCATGTCCTGGTAGAAGGACAGGTCGATGTAGACCTTCTGATCGCGCGGACAGTAGAAAGGGCCCATGGCCGACTGCGCCATGCCGCAGGCCGACTGCACGAAGCCCGAAAAGAGCACAAGCTTGGGTTCCGGATAGTCGCGGTTCATGTTCTTGAAGATGTCGCTCCACACCCGTTCGGTCGACCCAAGTACGCGCGAGACGAAGTTGCGTCCCGCGTCGCTGTCCGCCGTGGCTGGTCCGGTGCCCGCGCCCGGGCCCGAGTCCTGGACGACATCGGTCGACACGTCAGGCACGTCGAACTGCGATTGCTGACCTGGATTGAGGCCGCCCAGAAGATCGATGCCAAGCATCTTGAGCACGAAGTAAATGATCACCAGGAAGATGATGGTCTTGATGCTGAAGCCGCCGCGGCCGCCCATCGGGACGTTGACGCGGCGCATGCCACCCCCGCCACCGCCCGGAAATCCGAAGCCACCGCCGCGGCCCCGCTGGTCCTCGATGTTGCTGCTGGGCTTCTCATTGTCGAGACGCATGGGACGTTCTCCTGGATAACTTACCGGTCAGGCGGGCTGCATCTGAATTTGGCAAGATCATAGACCATTTGCAAGGCGGGTACAGGGCGCCCGACCAGCGCGGCCAACTCGATCACGACGCCAAGCAATGCATCCAGTTCCGTGGGCCTTCCCGCCTCCACATCCTGTAGCATGGAGGTACGGTGGGCGCCCACCTTCGCCGCCATTTCGATGCGCTCGTCGACACCGACCGGGAATGTGACGTCCAGCATCTGCGCGACGTCTCCGGCTTCCTGCATCATCTGCCTTATCACCCGGCGAGTTCCCGCATGACTTGCGAGTTCCACCAGCGTGCCCTGCGTCAGCACGCTGACCGGGTTGAAGCTGAGATTGCCCCAGAGCTTGAGCCAGATCTCATTGCGCAGGTTCGGCTTGATCTGGCTCTTGATGCCGGCCGCCGTCAGGAGACGGCTCAGCGTCTGAACGCGCGCGGTCTTTTCGCCGGACGGTTCGCCGATCGGCATGCGGTCGCCATAATGGTGGGAGATGACGCCCGGCGCCTCGATCTCGGCTGCCTGCCAGACGACGCAGCCAAGCGCGCGTTCCGGCCCGATGCGGTCCCAGATCGCGCCGCCGGGATCGACGCTCTGCAGCCGATGGCCGTCGAACGGTCCGCCCGACTTGTAGAAGTACCACCAGGGGATGCCGTTCTGTGCGAAGAGAATGGCGGTGTGCGGACCCACCAGAGGCTGCAGCGCCTCGATGACACCCGTGATCGCATGTGCCTTGAGGGTCAGAATGATGAAATCCTGGGGGCCGAGCTGGCGCGGGTCATCGGTGACCTCAGGGTGCAGGACGCGCGTCTCGCCATCCTGCTTCAGGATGAGGCCATGCCGCTGCATCGTGGCAAGATGAGGCCCGCGGGCAACCAGCGACACGTCGGCTTCGCCGGCCATCGCCAGCCTGGCGCCGACATAGCCGCCGATCGCGCCGGCGCC
>JBGSNJ010000407.1:0-31960 GCA_041739715.1 Aestuariivirga sp. | reverse complement strand
CGCACCCATATGTTGAGATCAGGATGCCGGAATCCCGCGCGCTGCCACGGGCGTTCAACATGGGCATTGTCAACACCGGAGTGAATGTGCAGCGGTTTTCCGGAGTAAAAGTGCAGCACGGATGCCGGCGATATAGGCCCGCAATCGGTTGCCTTGTCGCTTTTCGCACTTTACGCCTGTGGGGAGGTGTCTGACGGCGGCTCTGGCCTTGCACGGCGCGCAGCCTCAGCAGCGGGGTGTCCTGGGACGCTGGCGTGTAGTTGTCGATGCTGATGTGCTGGCAACGTCGCATCTACCACACTGGCCTTAGGTCGATTGCCGCTGCCTGAGTGGAGAGCCGAGTTAGCATTTCGTTGGCCTGAGTATCATCTGGATTGCGATCGAGTGCCTGAAGAGTTCGCGCTCGGTCAACGTAGAACTCGACATAGGGCAGCGGCTCGGCCTCAGTGAGAGCAAGCAGGTCTTCGCACATCTGATGGACGAGTCCCCAGTCACCTGCGCCGATGCCCCAGTCGATGGCTGCCTTGCGAAAGAAGATGTCATTGTGAGCGAGCCGTGCGGTTGCAAGCATCTCGATGCCCCGCTCGATCCAGCCACGCCCTTCTGTAGATGCCCCTTTAAGCAGCGCGAACTCGCTGCAAATGATTGGCCCGCAGAAGCCATATCCGGTTTCTGCTCCGATGGCATAGGCCTCCTGGAGCATTGCCTCCGCTTCCTCCTTGCGCTGCTGGGCGTTGCGCACTTCCGCCAGCACGCAGAGAAGGATCGCTTCATAGCGCCGCGCCCCGAGTTTACGCGCCAGATCCAGTGCCGCGTGAGTTGGTGCCTCGGCCTCCGGAAGGCGACCCGAGGCCCAGTGAACATAGGATTCACTCTGAAGGGCAAACATTTCGCAGAAGCGGTCACCAATCCGCGTTGCCAGCGCCCGGGCTTCTTCAATCTCGGCAAGCGCTTCTTCCATCTTGAGGTCGTAGAGGAGACTATCCCCTACCATGCACTGATTGGCCGGAACGATGCGCAGCAAGCCATGCTGCCGCGCTATGTCGATGCAGTTGCGGAAGTGACGAACGGCCGAACTCATGCGCCCTTGCAGGTAGGCGGCATCACCTAGCCCGCTATAGGCGCGGGCCTGCCACTCCGGCTCTCTGGCACGCTCTGCAGCAGCGAGCGCCAGGCCGTGCTCGCGCAGGCACGCTTCTCTCTGGCCCCGCGCGAAGTGGAGATTGCCGCGGATATAGTGGATCTCTGAAAGCAGCGCCGGAGCGTCGGCAGCCGTCGCTAGCGGCTCCGCAACGTCAAGGCTGGCGAAGGCTCCATCGATGTTGGTGAGGATCCGGTCGGCTGCGGCAATGCCGACAAGCGCGCGGCACTGGTCGACCAGGTCATCTGCCGCATGACTTGCCGTCGCGAATGCTTCACGCGCCGGGCCTGCCTGTCCAACGTTCAAATTGAGACGCCCCATGGTCAAAGCGAGTTTCACGCGGTCCGCCGGACGCGAGGCAATTTCCAGGCCTCGGCGCGTCATGGCAATTGCCTGTTCCAGGCGATATGAACTGGCCTCGGTGTTTGCGGCGGTCAGATAGGCAAGTGCGGCCGCAGCATCTTCTGCCCGATCAAGGTGCTCCGCATGCAGCACGGGAGACAAGGATTTGAAGTATTCTGCGGCGGAAAGATGGAGGCCGCGGCGCCGTTCCTTCGTGATCGAAGCATAGACGCCGTCCCGGATCAGGGCATGGGCAAAGAGATAGCCCTCGCCCTCCGGCTTGATCAGATGGCGACGGATCAATAGCTGGTCGTCATATTGCGCATTGCCGAGCAGATGCGCGGCGGCTTCGGCGGTGAACCTCTGACCCAGTATGGAAGCGGCCTGCAGGGCCCGACGATCAGCTTCTGGAAGACCGTCGAGCCGCGCCAGCACAACGCCCTGGAGCGTGTGGGGAAGTGGACCATCGACCCCGGCGATGCGGCTGCGCAGGAGCTGTTCGAGAAAGAGCGGGTTTCCCTCCGCCCGCTGTACGCAGGCCCGCGCAAAATCGTCGATGTCCGCCTTGAGCCAGGAAACGATCCGCGTGGCATCCTCAGCACGCAGCGGCCGCAGATCAATGGTCGTGGCAAGCGTGCCGGACGATTGGGCTCGCCAGTCCGCATCGAAGGGGTCGCCATCGAAACGCGTCGTCATGACGACAACGACCGGGGCATGTCCCGTGACCGAAGCCAGGCGCGCAAGGTGGGACCGGACCTCCTCACTGGCCCAATGGAGATCCTCGACGGCAACCAGCAAGTGATCCGTGCGGCTGGCAGAGACTGCCAGCTTTTCAATCGCCGAAGCCTTGCCGCGCCGCCTGACCTTGCTGTCCATCGCGGCATAGATCGTCTGGGTTTCTTCGGTCTGGGCAAGATCGAGGAGATCAAATACATAGCCACGATCCGTTGCGGCGAGTCGACCGGAATTCACCGCCATGGCGACAGCAGCAAGCTTCGCCTCCCCGGAGTCATCAACCGTTGTTCCCAATAACCCTGCGGTGATCGCTGCGATCGCGTCCTGCCCAGCACGAGCACCAAAGTCGAGAACGGATCCGCGAACGCATCGAAAGCCCCGTAGTCTGGCCTCGCGCTCGACCTCCCGCAGCAATCGCGACTTTCCGATCCCGGGGTCACCGCGAATTGCTGCGGCAGCGCCATGACCGTCCGAACGGCAGGCATCCAGCAGAGACACCAGCTGTGACAATTCGCTGGTGCGACCGACAAGATTGGGTTCGGCCGCACGCTCTGCTGCGAGCCCGAGCAGGCTGAAGGCATTTTGCGGCTGTGCAAGGCCCTTGACCGACAATTCACCGCGCGGCGCATAGGTGACCATTGCCTCGGTAGCCTGGCGCACCGGTTCAGACACCAGGGTTTCGCCACCGGTTGCCAGGTCCATGAGACGCGCGGCAAGGTTGGCGGCGTCGCCAGTCACCGTGTAAGCGCGATGGCTGGAGCTGCCGAGACCGCTGGCGATCACTTCGCCCAGGGCGATGCCGATATGAACCGAGAGAGACCGGCCGAACTCCTGGGCAAGCGCCGGCATTGCGGCATGCACCGCCAGAGCCGCACGCACCGCACGCTCGGTATCGTTCCCGTGTGCAACGGGCGCACCGAAGAGTGCCATGACGTTGTCACCAATATGCTTGTCGATGGTGCCGCCAAACTCCACGATCAGACCATCCACCACCTCGAAGAACCGCTTGAGAAGGTGGTGCGTCTCTTCCGGATCGAGGCCGCTGCTCATCGCGGTGTAGCCGGAAAGATCGATGAACATCACTGCAACAGGACGGCGATCCGCCCTCTCGACCACTGGCGCTATTGCTTCAGAAGCAGGTTTCGCCGCAACCGGTTCTAGGATTGGGTGACGAGTCAGGTTCTCGCCACAGCCCCCGCAGAAGCGTTCACCGCCTTCGTTCTGAAAACCGCAAGACGCGCACATCAAGGGTAGCGCTGCGCCACAGCCGGCGCAGAAGCGGCGACCCTCGCGGTTTGTCGTGCCGCAGGAAGTGCAGTTCATTTGACTGGCATTCCCGGTTGGCTTCAGTCTGTTTGCTTATTCCCATTCCCTGCCGCTGACAACCAGTTCGGTGAAGCAACCAAGTTTGCGCAACTACAATTCGCCTGAAGCGTGATTTGGAGTCTTACGGACGGAGAAGTTCAGTTTGTCCAGTCCTCTGGGAAGTGCCGTAGGCACCGGAAGGACGAATTGTTGACAGCAGCCACCTAGCATTCAACCATATTTGCAAGCACTCTCACTTGAGCGGGATTGACAGCCAAGATCGAGGCGTGCGCTTACTTCTGCCCAAGTACCCGCCGAAGCGACCCGAAGCGCAGACGGTATTGCTGTGGCGTCAGACCCACCTCGCGGCGAAAGAGGCGGCCGAAAAAGCTCGTGTCCTGATAACCCACCTCCTCGGCGATGACTTCGAACGACAGGTCGCTGGTCTCCAGCAACTGCTTGGCCTCCTCGAGACGGAGCGCCTGCACGTAGTCCAGTGGCGTCCGGCCCGTTGCCTTGGTGAAGCGCCGGACGAAGGAGCGCTCCGGCAGACCTGCACGCGCCACCATGGCGGCCGCCGGATTGGCGACACGATAGTTCTCGGCAAGCCAGATCTGACAATCGTTGACCACCGCATCGGCGCTGCGGCGCTGGCTGGCGAGGGCAGCGAAGGGCTGCTGGCCAAGGTCATGCCACTGCAGCATATAGACTTTGGCCACCTCGATCGCCTCTTTGAGGCCAACGAAGCGGGCAATGAGATAGAGCGCCAGATCCTGCCAACTGGAGCCACCGCCGGCCATGATGATGCGTTGTGCCTCGCCCGACAGCACAAGAGACCGGTCGGTCTTCACCGTCACGCCGGGATAGTTGTTGGTGAGCGTGGCGACGTAGCCCCAGTGGATGGTGGCTTCGCAGTTGTCGAGCAGGCCCGCCTCGCCCAGCAAGACGGCACCCGAACAGGCGCTCGCCAGCATGGCACCCGCATTGTGACATGATTTCAGCCAGCTGGCCTCGGCTTCATAGAGACCAGCGACACTGTCGCCAGGATTGACGAAGAAATCCGGAATACAGACGATGTCGGGGGCGGGAGCGTCGGCAAAATCATGATCGGGACGGACCCAAACTCCGTTGGCAGCCTGGAAGGCAGCCCGGTCACGGGAAACAATGCAAGGGCTCATGCGCTGCGCGCCTGCCTCGCCTCTGACAATGAAAGACCAGTCGCGGCCCGGGGAGGAGAACAGGTCGAACATACCGTAAAGCGCCGAGGCAGTGACCTCGGGCACCGCAAGAATGGCGACAATGAGACGTCCCTCAGCGTCAGGCATGGCAGAAATGACCGGTTCGCAGCACAATCGGCTTTAGCGCTTCTGGGGCAACAGGGCTAGCCTGCAGAGAACCGAAGGAGCCAGACATGACCATCGATGACCTCCGCAGCCGTTTTCGCGGCGACCTGCTCGATCCGGCAAACCCCGGGTTCGACACGGCCCGCGTGGTCTGGAACGGCATGATTGACCGGCGGCCAAAACTGATCGCCCGCTGCCGAAACGCGGCCGACGTGGCCGCAGCCGTTGCCTTTGCCCGAGAAAATGGACTGGTCATCGCCATACACAGCGGCGGACATAATGTGGCGGGCTATGCCGTCTGCGAGGGCGGCATGATGATCGACATGTCATTGATGAACGGCGTGCGTCTCGATCCCGGCCTCAAGCGGGCCTATGTCGAAGGCGGCGCAACCTGGCGCGATGTCGACATGGCGACGGCACCCTTTGGACGGGCAACCCCCGGCGGTCTGATTTCGGTCACCGGCGTGGCGGGGTTGACACTGTCAGGCGGCATCGGCTGGCTGCGCGGCACGCGGGGTCTGAGCTGCGACAACATCGAGGCAGCGGACGTGGTACTGGCCGACGGACGGCTGGTGCATGCGAGCGCCGACGAGAATGCCGACCTGCTCTGGGCCCTGAAGGGCGGCGGCGGGAATTTCGGCGTGGTGGTGAACTTCACTTTCAGCATCCATCCCATTGCAGAGGAGATGATGTTCTGCGCACCGATCTACCGCGAGAGCGAGGCCAACGACATTATCTCCAAGTGGCGCGACTACATGGCCGCGGCTCCTGACGAGGTGAGCGGCCTCGTCGAGTTCTCAACGATCCCCGAAGATCCCGCCTATCCGAAGGAGACCTGGGGTACCCGCGTTGTTGCGTTGGCCACTGTCTATGACGGTGCTGCGGAGATCGGAGAGAAGGTGACGATGCCACTTCGCGAACTGGGCACGCCGCTTCTCGATTTCAGCGGACGCATGCCCTACACGGTGATCCAGTCTCTTTATGACACGATTTTCCCCAAGGGCCGCGACCGCTGCTACTGGAAGTCCACTTATCTCAAGGCGCTGGACGACGGTATCATCCGCGACATTACGGCGGGTCTGTCGAAGCGTCTGTCGGAGATGACCTATGCCTCGATCTGGAAGTTCGGCGGAGCTGTCCAGCGCGTGCCGGCCGACGCCACGGCCTTCGGCGACCGCTCCATGCCGTTCATGCTCAGCCTCGACGCCATCTGGTCGAAGCCCGCGGAGGACGAACGCAACATCGCATGGGTACGCGACATGTGGCGCGACATGCAGAGGCATTCGACGGGCCGGATGTATCTCAACTTCCCGGGTCTCGGCGAAGGTGACACATTAGTGCGCGATGCTTTCGGAGTAGACACTTACCAGCGGCTACAGGCGGTGAAGCGGAGATATGATCCGCAGAACCTATTCCGGTTGAACCAAAATATCTTACCTCAATAGGGCGGTCGCATCTCTATTCGAATGTCTGAACAAGAACTCCAGAAGACCGCAGGTCAATAGCAAGTGATGATCGCAAATTCACCAGATTGCTGCAGCTATCGATCGGCTCCAACCTCCGCCACAGTCTACAGAACAGAAACCGCTTTGGCACCATCTACCGTCAGTGATGACCTAGATGGCTGAACAGCCAGGAGTTACAATGGACAATCTATTGAAGTTGGTAGGCGCTGCTGCATTCTTCGCGGTTCTGCCACACGCAGGAGCAATGGCGGCCGACTACAAGGTATTTATGAAGAATAAGAGCTCGGATGGACGCCCCATGCAATTCGAGCCAGCCTTTATCAAGATCGCCGCGGGCGACTCCGTGACTTTTGTGCCGGAGGACGCGGGTCACAATGTCGAGGTAATCACCAATCTGTCTCCCAAGGGCACTCAGGAGTGGGTTGGCAGCCTCAATCAGGAGCTGACCGTAACGTTCAGCGCGGAGGGATTCCATGTCTACAAGTGCCCGCCACACTTCGACATGGGCATGATAGGTCTCATTCAGGTCGGCGACATGGCAAACGGCGTTGACCCCGTCGAGGCCGCCAAGCTTCCAGGCAAGGCCAAATCCCGGTTGAAAGCCCTGCTTGCGGACGCAGGCGTCACCCTTTCGAACTAAGCGCGTCGACAGGTTGCTGAACACTCCAAGAGCAGAGCCGGTTTTCTGGCTGGCAGCCACCTGTGGCGGGGCACTCACCTTAGGCTGCCTCTCCCTCAACTTCGTGGGCAGACTGCAGAGTTTCCGTCGCCGCCTGCGACACGCCAACGGGACCTTACTGCGGGTCTGTTGGCATCAACGCCTCCGGCGACTGCGCGACGCTTGGCGAGTCACGACTGGCTTTCCGCGAGGCTTTCGACAGATGGCATGCATGGGCGATTCGTCAGAATGCGGAAGTCTCGTGGCATGAATGATCGGTCTGAGATCTACTTACCCACACGACATTAGAACGCTCTGGTCCGCAGCCTTGCGCGACAGCACGATTATCGCGAAATCTGCTTGTTATTCACATGATGAAAGCTACCGTCTGCTGATCACGTTCTCGGCGAGGCGGCCCCCATGTTCAAGAACCTTGATGCAATTTCTCAGCTGTCAGGCGGAACGCGTTGCTTTTACGTAACAATTTGGAAATTCTAGTGACGTCCTGGCACATATCACTTGCTAGAGCGCTCGCACGATTTGCATATGCGACCATGCGCGAGACAGCGCACGAAACGCGTGAAGGAGGTTTGATTGATGCTGGCTCCACAGACCAGGAAGCGAGCCGCGATCTATGCACGCTTCTCGACCGACATGCAGCGCGACAAGTCCATCGAGGACCAGGTTGATCTCTGCCGGAAACATGCTGAGCGACTGAATTGTGAAGTCGTAGCTGTCTACAGCGACCGCGCCCGCTCCGGCGCCTCCCTCATGGGGCGAGATGGTGTGCTTGACATGATCAGCGCCAGCCGCCGGGGTGAGTTTGACGCTGTGATCGTCGAGGCCTTGGACCGATTGTCTCGCGACCAGGAAGACCTGGCCGGCATCTACAAGCGCTTCACCTTCAACAATGTCGCCATCGAAGCCGTCCACGATGGCCGGGCCGACCAGGTCCAGATCGGCATTCGCGGCATGCTGGGCTCGCTTTACCTGGCTGATCTCGCCAACAAGGTCCGGCGCGGCATGACCGGCGTGATCCGTGACGGCCGGAGCCCTGGCGGCCGGGCCTATGGCTACCGGCCGAAGAAGGGTGAACCCGGCATGCTCGACGTTATCCACCAAGAGGCGGAGGTCATCCGGCGGATCTTCCGCGCCTATGCATCGGGAATTTCGCCCCGGCACATCGCCTATGAGCTGAACGGGGATCGTGTCCCCCCGCCCCGCGGTACCGTCTGGAACGCCTCCACCATCAACGGCAATGCCAGGCGCGGCAATGGCATCATCCAGAACCCCCTGTACAAGGGCCTCCTCGTCTGGAACCGGGTCCGCATGATCCGCGATCCTGACACCGGCAAGCGCGTCAGCCGGGTCAATCCGCAGAGTGAGTGGCAGACCCATGAGATTCCGGAACTGGCCATTGTCGATGCCGATCTCTGGCAGCAGGCGCAGGCCCGGAAGGATGCCAGCCGGAGGGCATGGCAGAATGGCGAGCACAGGAACCGGACACGGCACCTCCTGTCGGGCCTCCTGCGTTGCGGTCACTGTGGCTCAGGGATGTCCCTCGACGGAAACCGCGATGGTCATAAGGTGATCCGCTGCAGCCGGAGCCGGGAGAGCGGAACCTGCAGCAACGTCACCCGGGTTCGGCTCGACCGGATCGAGGAAACCGTCATTCGCGGCCTCAAAGAGGAATTGGGCAGGCCTGGCATCATCAAGGAGTTCGTTGACGAGTACATCACCGAGCTTCAGCGCCTGACCCATGGCGCACGACAGGACAGGACGTCCGCCAGGAAACGCGTCGAGGAACTGGATGCTGCCATCCAGCGCGTTGTCCGCTCCATCGCCGGCGGCCTGATCTCGGACGAGGATGCGAGGCTGCAGATCGAGGAACTCAAGGCCGAGCGCGAGCGGCAGCGCTCCACCTTGGCTCTCGCTGACCAGGAGATCGCCAGGCTGCAGGTTCACCCAGAGGCGGTTGAGCAATACCGGAAGATTGTCGATAATCTGTGTGATGTGGCAGTACGGGCCGCCAGGGTCGACACGGAGACCCAGCTCGCCCTGCGCGAGCTCATCCACACCGTCCGGGTGACGACGACTCCCGACGTGGCCATACAGGTCACTGGGCGGCTAAGTGCCCTTACTGGAACTGATTTTGGGCCTGTAGGTGGGCTAGGACTGGTAGCGGGGGAGGGATTTGAACCCCCGACCCCAGGATTATGATTCCCGTGCTCTAACCAACTGAGCTACCCCGCCGAGGAGAGTGGCGATATAGGGAAACTCGGGGGGCGAAGTCAAGCCGCCTTGCCCGGCTCGTCCTCGGCATCGGGGGCGTTTTCGTCCTCGGGCTTCATGAAGGTCCGCCACAGCGAAATCCCGCAGAAATAGACCGAGGCGCCGAGCCACACCCATTTCTGCACGTCCTCCACGATGTTCCAGTCGCTGCGGTCCTTCGACGCCAGGATCAGGCTCAGCGACATGGCCGCCCACAGCACCGTCATCGGAATGGTGATCTCCCGCCAGTCGGTGACACGCAGCGGATGCACGAACTTGATCGGAATGAAGGTCAGGATGCAGAGCAGTACGATGGTGACCAGATTGGCGATGGGGCCAGACTGCAGGACGAAGAAATAGAGCACCACCACGTTCCAGACGGCCGGAAAGCCGACAAAATAGTAGTCATCCGACTTCATGCCGACATTGGCGAAGGTGTAGCACGAGACCGCCATGATCGCAGCCGCCGAGATGAGGCTCCAGGTCTGGCCGGAAAAGATGAAGTCCACCGGTGTCATGTTGAACCAGTAGACCATCAGCGCCGGCACGGCGACATAGGTGAAGAAGTCGATGACATTGTCGAGGGTACGGCCGTCGACGTTGGGCGTGTATTCGAGCACCCTGGCCTTGCGCGCCAGGGTTCCATCGATGCCGTCAACAAAGAGAGCGAGGCCCAGCCACATGAAGGCGGCGACCGGATCGTTCTTCAGCACCGCCACCAGCGCCAGGAAACCCAGCACGATACCGCAGGTGGTGAAAGCGTGGACGGCCCAGGCGACCCCCTTCTTCACATCCCGGTCGAGGTTCGGATGCAGATTGATCTTGGCCACGGCCTCGGCAACTCCCACTCAGAAAAGTCATTATAGGTAGGCCCGATGGGCAAAGCAAACGCCGCTTCACCATGCGTCAGGCGCGCGCGATGTAGCCGCCGCCAAGCACCCTGGCGCCGGCCCCCTGCCCGTCATAGAGCACGCAGGCCTGCCCGGGCGAGACACCATACTCGCCATCCGAAATGGTGACGACGGCACCCGCTTCTCCCCGCCTGATCTCGGCCGGCATGGGCGCGCGGGTCGAGCGGATGCGGGCATGTACCGGCTGGCCGTCCTCGGTCAGGGCGTCATGGCCCAGCCAATTGAGCCGGCTCACCTTGATCTCCCGCTGCAACAGGGCTGCTCGCGGGCCGACCACCACGCGGCGGGCCGCAGCGTCGATCCGCACCACGTAAAGCGGCTCGCCTTCGGCAATGCCAAGGCCGCGGCGCTGCCCCACAGTGTAGCGAATGATGCCCTCGTGGCGTCCCAGCACACGCCCGTCGAGATGGACGATGTCGCCGGGCTCGGCGCCATCCGGCCGGAGCTTGAGAATGACATCCGCATAGCGGCCCTCCGGCACGAAGCAGATGTCCTGGCTGTCGGGCTTCGCCGCCACCGAAAGCCCCAGCCCGGAGGCAATGGCGCGCGTCTCAGGCTTGCTCAGCCGGCCGAGCGGAAAGCGCAGGAAGTCGATCTGGTCCTGGGTGGTGGCGAAGAGGAAATAGCTCTGGTCGCGGTCCATGTCGGCGGGCGTGAAGAGATCGCGGCGGACCGATCCCTCCGTGCGGGCACGGCTTTCGATGTAATGGCCGGTCGCCATGGCGGCGGCATCGAGATCGCGGGCACGGGACAGCAGGTCTGCAAACTTGACCGTCCGGTTGCAGGTGACGCAGGGAACCGGCGTCTCGCCGGCGAGGTATGAGTCCACGAAACTGTCGATCACCGCTTCCCGGAAGCGGGACTCGAAGTCGAGGACGTAATGCGGAATGCCAAGCTCCCCGGCCACGCGGCGGGCATCGTGGATGTCCTGGCCTGCGCAGCAGGCGCCCTGGCGCCGGACCGCCTCGCCGTGATCGTAGAGTTGCAGGGTAATGCCGACGACATCGAAGCCCGCATGCTTCAGCAGTGCCGCGGTGACCGAGGAATCGACCCCGCCCGACATGGCGCAGACAATGCGGACCGCCGCGGGATCGCCCGCGATCCCGACGCTGTCACGCACCCGGTCCAGAATGCCCTCGGAAATGCTCATGGAGGGCTAGATGGGGCGGCACAACGCGAAAGTAAACAGCCGTTTCGCCCCGCCTGTTCCGGAATGGAGCATCGGAGAGGGTCCGGTTTGCCAATTCTTCATCTGTACTTAGCCCAATTTTAAGGCGCGAAGCCTAGTCTGGCTGTCAGTGAGTACCTGCGTATTAGGTTGAGTTTGTCAATGAACGGTCAGTTGCGTCCACGCGTAAACTACGTCATCGGGCCCGATGGCAGCCCACTGACTGTCGCCGATCTCCCCCCGCCTGGAAACCAGCGCTGGGTCATTCGCCGCAAGGCGGAGGTGGTCGCGGCAGTCCGTGGCGGTTTGCTGAGTCTGGAAGAGGCGTGCGAGCGCTATGTGCTCACCGTCGAGGAATATCTGAGCTGGCAGCGCTCGATCGACCGTCATGGCCTCGCAGGCCTGCGGACGACGCGCATCCAGGACTATCGCTCGAACTGAGCGCCACACGAGAGTTTCGCAAAAGGGGCCGGACACTCGTCCGGCCCCTTTGCTTTCGCGCGCGCCCCACACTTTACAGAACCCACTAATGTGGCAAAACACGACGGATGAAGATCCTCGTGCTGTTTGCCCACCCAAAGCGCCAGGCGTCCGTGGTCCAGCGCGCCATGCTCAGGTCCATCGACGGGCTGGACGGCGTCACCATCGCTGATCTCTACGCCGAGTATCCCGACTTCGACATCGACGTTGCGCGCGAGCAGCAGCGGTTGCTCGATCATGATCTCATTGTACTGCAGCACCCCTTCTACTGGTACTCGACGCCCGCCATCCTCAAGGAATGGCAGGATCTGGTGCTGGCGAACGGCTGGGCCTACGGCCCCGGCGGAACCAGGCTGGCGGGCCGCTTCCTGATGTCGGCAATCTCGGCCGGCGGTTCCGAGGAAGCCTATCGCAGCGAAGGCCGCAACAGGTTCAGCATCATGGAGCTCCTCGCGCCCTTCAACCAGACTGCCCATCTCTGTTCGATGGCCTATTTGACGCCATTCGTCATCTACGCAGGCCGCCGCATGGCGGCCGAAACGCTGAGCACGTCCGCGGAAGCCTATCGCGACCTGATCGTGGGCCTGCGCGATGGCCTCATCGATACGCGTGGCCGGCTTGCACCGGGCTTTGTGCTGCCACCGGCCTTTACGACAGGAGGCCGGTGATGCATCTCGAAGACCTCCTGCTCGGTGCTTTCGTCTATCTTGCGGCGGCCGTTGTCGCCGCGCCCATCGCGACGCGGCTGGGGCTGGGATCGGTCCTCGGCTACCTGGTGGCCGGCATGGTGATCGGTCCCTCGGTGCTGGGCCTCGTGGGCACCGAAGGTGCGGACGTGATGCACTTCGCCGAGTTCGGCGTGATCGTCATGCTGTTCCTCGTCGGCCTCGAACTGCAACCCTCCAAGCTCTGGACGCTGCGCAAGCCCATCATGGGGCTGGGCGGCCTGCAGGTGACAGTAACCGCAGCGGCACTCGCGCTTGCAGCCTACGTCCTCGGCAATAACTGGCAGTCATCGCTGGCCATGGGTCTGATTCTTGCCATGTCCTCCACCGCCATCGTGCTGCAGAGCCTCAACGAGCGCGGCCTGCTCAAGACGGCTGCGGGACAATCCTGCTTTTCGGTGCTGCTGTTTCAGGACATCGCGGTGATCCCCATCCTGGCGCTGCTGCCGCTCATCGCCACGGCCACGGCGCATGACGATCATGGCACCAGCCTGATCGCCGAGCTCCCGGCCTGGGCCCAGACGCTGGCCGTCTTCGCGGCCGTGGCCTCCATTGTCCTGGCGGGCCGCTTCCTGATGCGCCCTCTCTTCCGCTTTGTCGCCGAAACCGGCATCCGCGAGGTCTTCGTTGGGCTGGCCTTGCTCATCGTCGTGGGCATTACCCTGCTGATGCAGTTTGTCGGGCTATCGGCCGCTCTCGGCACCTTCCTCGCCGGCGTGGTGCTGGCCGAAAGCGAATATCGCCACGAACTCGAGATGGACCTCGATCCCTTCAAGGGCCTTCTGCTCGCGGTCTTCTTCATCGCCGTGGGTGCCGGGATCAATTTCGGACTTCTCCTCGATCAGCCGCTGATCGTCCTCGGACTTGTTGTCGGCTTCGTTGCGGTGAAACTCGCTGTACTCTTGTTGCTGGCGAGGCTGTTCCGAATGAATGCGCCCGACTCGTCGCGCTTCTCTTTCGCCCTGGCCCAGGGCGGCGAGTTCGCCTTCGTACTGATCTCCTTTGCAGCGGGACTGGGCCTGCTCGCAGCGGCACAGTCATCCTTGCTGGTGGCCATGGTTGCCTTGTCCATGGCGCTCGCGCCCTTGCTGATGATCTTCGACGAGAAGGTGATGCAGCCGCGCTTCACTCGCAATGCTTCCGCACGCGAGGCCGACAGGATCGACGACAATGACACGCGCGTGATTATCGCGGGTCACGGGCGTTATGGCATGACGGTGGGCCGCATGCTTTCGGCCAGCGGCATCAAGGCCGTGGTGCTCGATCACGATGCCGAGCAGATCGATGCCCTGCGCAAATTCGGCTTCAAGGTCTACTACGGCGATGCCTCGCGCCATGACCTTCTCGAGGCGGCCGGCGCCAGGGAGGCCAGGATCCTTGTCATCGTGATCGACGATCCCGAGAAGGCGCTGCAAATTGTAGAGACTGCGCATCAACACTTCCCGCACCTGCACATCATGGCCCGCGCTTTCGACCGCGTGCATGCCTACCCGCTGCTCAACGCCGGGGTCCAGGATGTCATGCGCGAAGTCTTCGCCTCATCCGTCGACATGGGTGAGAGGCTGCTCACCCGGCTGGGCGTTCATCCCTTCGAGGCCCATCGCGCCGCACGGCGATTCAAGTCGCATGACGAAGAACTCCTGCAGAAGGCCGCACGGCACGTGGACGACACTCAGCGCCTGATCGACATCGCCCGCCAAGGCCGCGAGGAAATCGAGCGGGTGCTCGGAGCGGACGTAAGCAGCAGCCAGATTCAGCCCGACCACGCCTGGGAAGCGCCGGACCGGACCCGTGAATAGCCCCCTGTCCCCGGCGCGCGCGCCGTACTAAACAGCGCCGAGACCCGTTGCAGCAAGGCATGACATGGCAGACACGATCCACGACGTCAAAATCGATCCGCGCAATCTCGACATCCTGATCTCGATCAACGGCGCATTGGTACCGCGCGCGCAAGCCACCGTCTCGGTTTTCGATTCAGGCTTCATCCTGGGCGACGGCGTCTGGGAGGGGCTTCGGATGGTAGGCGGCGGCATCCCCTTCCTGCGCGAGCACATCGAGCGCCTCTTCGAGGGAGCCAAGGCCATCTTCATGGATATCGGCATCACGCCGCAAGAACTGGTCAAGCGGCTTTTCGACTGCCTCGACGCGAATGGGATGCAGGATGGCGTGCACATCCGCCTGATGGTCACGCGCGGCGTGAAGGCGACACCCTACCAGGATCCGCGCGTCACGATTTCCCCCGCCACCATCGTCATCATTCCGGAATACAAGTCGCCCAACCCCGAGAAGTTCGAGAAAGGCCTGTCGCTCCATACCGTCAACGTGCGGCGTGGCGCGCCCGATGTTCAGGACCAGAAGCTCAACTCGCATTCCAAGCTCAACTGCATCACGGCCTGCGTGCAGGCCATGAATGCCGGAGCCGACGAAGCGCTGATGCTGGACCCTCTCGGCTTCGTCGCAACCTGCAACTCCACGCATTTCTTTATCGTGCGCCGCGGTGAGGTCTGGACCTCAAGCGGGCAGTACTGTATTCCCGGCATCACCCGCGGCAACATGATCCGCCTGTGCCGCGCGAACGGCATACCCGTCTTCGAGAAGCAGTTCTCGCTCTACGATGTCTATGGCGCGGACGAGGCCTTCGTGACCGGCACCTTCGCGGGCCTGATCCCGGTGCGCATCATCGACGGGCGTCTGGTGCGGCATCCCTTGTCGCAGGACGATTGGTCGGGGCCGGGCCCTATGTCGCTGCGCCTGTCGAAGCTCTACAAGGAACTCTGCCACAGCGACGCGCGGAGAGGCCTGTCGTGACCACCATCGCCATGTGGTCGGGTCCGCGAAACATCTCGACTGCCATGATGTACGCCTTCGGGAACCGGCCCGACTGCGAAGCCTGGGACGAGCCCTTTTACGCCTTTTCGCTGCTCCATCACGGCAATGATCACCCCATGCGGGACGAGATCATCGCGGCACATGACAGCGACTGGGATCGCCTGGTGGCGCGTTGCCTGGCCCCGGCCTCCCGGCCCGTCTTCTATCAGAAGCACATGACCCACCACATGCTGCCGGGATATGATCGGAACTGGATCACCGGCATGACCAACGCCTTTCTGGTCCGCCATCCCGCGCGCGTGCTCGCGAGCTACGTCAAGAAGTGGTCGGACGTCAGCCTGCGTGACATCGGCTTCGTCGAACAGTCCGAGATCTTCGATCTGGTGGCTGACCACACTGGCAGGCCGCCGGCGGTGGTTGACGCCGAAGACATCCTTGCCGACCCGCGCGGCGTGCTGGCGAAGCTCTGTGCGGCCTGCGGCATTGACTTCGACGAGTCGATGCTGCGCTGGAAACCCGGTCCCAAGCCCTTCGACGGCATCTGGGCCAGGCACTGGTACAACGCGGTCTGGGCCTCATCGGGCCTCACCCAGCCAGAACCAAGGCCAGTGATTTTGCCAGCGGAACTGCAGCGCATCGCGGACGCCGCAATGCCATACTACGAGAAAATGAGGCCCTATCGCCTCATCTGACGTGGTGAGGTGCCACCATGACCTGAGCTGCGACGGCGACGGCCGCGGCGCCTTCCTTCTCAATCAGGAGTTCGGCGCGGCGGAGCTCCTGTTCCGCCTCATCGAGCGCCGCCCTGGCGTCGGTCAGCTGATCCTTGAGTTCGGCGATGGACTTCATCAGGTTGTCGCGCCGGGCGCGGGCAGCCTTGGCCTGGAGCGAGTAATTGAAATGTGTGGGATCGGAAACGCCGTTGCGGCTCTCCTCGAACTTCACAGCTGCGTCCAGATCGTCGTACTTGCGCATGAAGTCATTGATCATGCCCTCGATGTCGGCAACCTGCCGGCGCTTCTCTTCGGTGCGGAACCGGTGCAGGCGAAGCATCGTGTCGCGTGGACGCATGGGAAGTCCTCTTTACTCAAACAAACTGAGGCGCCGCGGTCTGCGTGCCCCTTTTCACGATTCCCCGAATCAACTACGCAGGAGATTCAGGTTCGTGTTGGCTCAGATGATGAACCGGTAAGCTTAAGGTCGGGTAAACCAGGGCGTGATGCAGCTTTCATAGCTTAGGGGAAGGGTTCCAGTCAGGGAGTGGCAATATATGGTAGCTCCTGCAGCCGACCCCCAAGATATAGCGCATCCCTCTCCTGCAGTTGAGTTTACGGGATTAGGCTTTGTTAACCTTTCCCGGCGTATCTTAAGCACGAGCGTTAACGGTTAGTTGTGCGCGGGCCCCGTCGGGCGCGCTGATCTGAGGACTCCAAAACAGGAGAGTCCGGGAAGCATAGGGGATTCGAGATGAGGGTACTGCTGATCGAGGACGATACCGCGACGGCCCAGAGCATCGAACTGATGCTGAAGTCGGAGGGGTTCAACGTCTACACCACCGATCTGGGCGAAGAAGGCGTCGACCTCGGCAAACTCTACGACTACGACATCATCCTGCTCGACCTCAACCTTCCCGACATGTCCGGCTATGAAGTGCTGAAGACTCTGCGGGTCGCCAAGGTCAATACGCCGATTCTCATTCTCTCCGGCCTCGCCGGAATCGAGGACAAGGTCAAGGGCCTGGGCTTCGGCGCCGATGACTACATGACCAAGCCATTCCACAAGGACGAGCTCGTGGCACGCATCCACGCCGTCGTCCGCCGCTCGAAGGGCCATGCCCAATCGGTGATCGTGACCGGCGAACTCCTGGTCAACCTCGATACCAAGACCGTCGAAGTCGGCGGCAGCCGCGTTCATCTGACCGGCAAGGAATACCAGATGCTGGAGTTGCTGTCGCTCCGCAAGGGCACGACACTGACCAAGGAAATGTTCCTGAATCACCTTTATGGCGGCATGGACGAACCCGAGCTGAAGATTATCGACGTCTTCATCTGCAAGCTGCGCAAGAAGCTCGCCAATGCCGCAGGTGGCAAGAACTTCATCGAGACCGTCTGGGGGCGCGGCTATGTGTTGCGCGAAGGCGCACCGCCGATGAACGACGACAGCGACATGCGCGCCAGCGCCTGACGTCTCAAGTCCCTTTCAGCACGCCCGGAGCGGCGCCTGACCGCGATCAGGCCGACGCGCGAACGACAACGTCGTCGCCATCCATGCTCATCGTCAGTTTCAGTCCGGCCGACTGCGCCAGCAACCGCGCGTAGTAGGGCTGCACCAACCGCGCATCCAGCAGGCTGAGTTCTGCCGTCCCGTCGACGACCTGGGCGATGGCTTCCGGCACCTTGGCCCTGTCGCCATGGGCACGCGCGGTGAAGGCATCGCCGTCCGCCGAGATCGATACGGTGCCGCCGCGCGGCACACCTGCCATGGCCATAAGCAGCATGTTCAGCACCAGCTTGACCTGCTGTTTCGGGCGGTTTTCCCGCGGCACGAGCCAGTCCAGCTTTACCTTTTCCGACCCGACGAAGGCCATGGCCGTTTCGCCGGCCTCGCCCATGTCGATGGAGGCGCCGGCAGAGCCGGCTGCGCCGAAGGCGATGCGGCAGAACTTCAGCTTTGCGGAGGCGGTCCTGGCCGAGGAGCGCACCATGTCGAGCGCGGTCTGGCGGGTTTCCTCATCCATCTCCGGGTCGTCGTAGAGTTCGAGGCCATTGGCGATCGCACCGACCGGCGAGATCACATCATGGCACACCCGGCTGCACAGCAGGGCGGCGAGGTCGAGATCGGCGAGTCTGGCTTCGGTCATGGCGGTCCTGCTCTTGTGATTCGCGTCTTTCCTTCTAGCAAAACGACCGCCGAATTTCCGCATTGACCATCGCGGACCGCTCGCCCATAGAGGCCACCGTCGCCGAACCGGAGTTCGCCATGTCCATTGCCCCCTCGCCCCTGATGCAGGATCTCATACGGCTTGCGCTGGCGGCTGGCCGCGAAATCATGGCGATCTACGCTACCGATTTCTCGGCCAAGGCCAAGGAAGACCTGACTCCGGTCACCGAAGCCGACGAGGCAGCGGAGAAGATCATCCTGTCGGGCCTCGCACGAATCGACGCCTCCACCCCGGTCATCTCCGAGGAGGCCGCAGCCGCCGGGCGGATACCCGAAGTGTCTGAACGTTTCTTTCTGGTCGACCCTCTCGACGGCACCAAGGAATTCATCTCCCGGAACGGCGAGTTCACCGTGAACATTGCGAAGGTGCAGCACGGCGTGCCGGTGGTCGGCGTGGTCTATGCTCCAGCGCTGCGCCGTGCCTTCTGGGGCGAGGCAGGCGTGGGTGCGGCGGCAGGAACCCTGGCCGGCGACGACAGCGTGAACTGGTCACCCATACGCGTGCGCCCCTGCCCGCCCGACGGCGCCAAGGTTGTCGCCAGCCGTTCGCATCGCGACCAGGCGACGGAAGACTACCTGAAGGGCATCAACGTCAAGTCTCTGTGCTCTGCCGGATCCTCGCTCAAGTTCTGCCTTGTTGCGGCCGGCGAGGCCGATCTCTATCCGCGTTTCGGCCGGACCATGGAATGGGATACCGCGGCGGGTCATGCGGTCGTTGCCGCTGCCGGCGGACGCGTCATGACCATCGAAGGCCAGCCGCTCACCTATGGCAAGCGCCAGCGCGGATACGACAATCCGGGCTTCATCGTCAGCGCCTGATATCCTTCAGCAAGGGTTAACCATCCTGAAAGCCTCTTCACGTTAGGTTGAGGGCGGATGGTGACACGGCCACAGGGCCGCCACAGGGCTGCGCAAATCAGGGCTCAGCCACAGGAATCGAGGTGATGCCATGATCAAGAAGACACTGCCGGCGCTGCTGGCCATCGGACTGGCGATGAGTTTTGCCACGCCGCTCACGGCCCAGACCACGGGCTCCGTTTCGAAATCAGAACAGACGCAGTCGGCCGAGACCTATTCGACCGAGGAGATTCTCGTCGAGGGTCATCGCTTTTTCGGCAATACCTCGCGCGGGCTGGCGAAGGCGGTGGAGTATGTGTTCCAGCGCCAGGGCGAGCCGTCGGCCTATATCGTCGGGGAAGAAGGCGCAGCAGCCTTTGTCGGCGGACTGCGCTACGGCGAAGGCACCATCTATTACAAGGATGGACGCAAGGAGAAGATCTTCTGGCAGGGCCCTTCGATGGGCTTCGACTTCGGGGCGAATGGCTCGCGCACCATGGTGCTCGTCTATAACTCCAACAACCCGGAGGATCTCCATGACCGCTTCGGCGGCGTCGAGGGATCGGCCTATTTCATCGGCGGTGTCGGGGTGAATTTCCAGGCCAACAGGGACATCGTCCTCGCTCCCATCCGTACCGGTGTGGGCGCGCGCCTGGGCGCCAATGTCGGCTACCTGAAGTATTCCGCCAAACCCAAGTGGAATCCGTTCTGATCGGAGCGACCACCCCTCGAGGGGTCACGCTTTTGCCACTCTTCCCACGTTTCAAGTGACACAGCGGGAAACCTGACGGTTTCAGCCTGTCCTTGCAAGGTCACCGGATGGCCCGGCTCAGCTTTTGCAAAGCGGCTTGAACTCCGTTAGGAGATTGAGATCGGCGGAGGCCCCCACAATGTCCCAGACGGAAACGATTCTGCTCATACTTCTGGGCTTTTCGCTTGGCGCCCTGATTGCCCTGTTCTTCGGGCGCTTCATTTGGAACCTCGGCCTGCGTTTCGGTGCGCGCCGCATGCGCAAGCAAGTTCCTTCAACAGTCGCCGGCCTGCAGACGGAACGCGATCAGCTGCGTGCCGAGTTCGCCATGCTGTCGCAGCGCCTCAGCGCAAGGCTGGAGGAGGCCAAGCTGAGCGCCGCCGAGCAGATGGCCGAAGTGACGCGGCACCGCAATCGTGTCGACATGCTGGTTGCCGAACAGGCCGAGAAGAACCGGTCGCTCGCCGCCTTGCAGGGAGAAGCCGCAGATGCGATCCGGCGGACGGCCCAACTCGAAGCCGACCTCGCAACAGCCAACGAGACGATCGCGGCACTGCAGAAGGATATTGCCGAGCGCAACGCCATCATCGCGGAGCTGCAGCGCACCGGACAGATGCCGAAACCGCGGATTCGGGAAGACGCGACGACCGAGGAGCGCCTGCGCGCCCGTATCGATCACCTGACCGGTCTCTCACGCGTCGCCGAGACGACGCCCACAGAACCTCAACTCCCGATGCCCACCCCTGCCGACCCCGCGTTGAATGAAGGCCTGGCCAAGGCAGAGCGGGACACCGAGGATTTGCGCCAGGAACTGGAGCGCCTGGATGCCGAGTGGAACCGCAAGCTCGACGAACTCGGCCAGGTGGCGCCCGAGAAAGCCAGCGAAGTGCAGCCCAGCGCGGTGGCCAACGTCATCTCGCTGGCAAAGCGCATCCGCGCTCTGAAGAGCGACATCGCCACATAGGGCGGCCCGCTCAGTCGAGATCGGACTGGCGCTCCTTCAGGACCTGGGCGTAAACGTTGATGATCAGTGCCGCGAGCAGGATAAGACCGCGGATCAGGATCTTGAGGAAACTGTCGATCTGAATGTGATCAAGGCCATTGTTCACGACACCCAGCACCAGCAGGCCGATGATGGTATTGCCGATGCCGCCGCGGCCTCCGAAAAGGCTGGTGCCGCCGACCACCACCGCGGCGATGGCATCGAGCAGGAAGGTGTCGAACTGGTTCTGCTGTGCAGAACCGAAATAAGCGACACCCAGCATGCCGGCGATCCCTGAGCACATGGCACAGATCACCATCACGGAGCCGATGATGAATTTCACGTTCACGCCGGAATACTCAGCCGCCTCGCGGTTGCCACCTACCATGTAGATGTAGCGGCCATAACGCGTGTAGCGCAGCACGAGATGCCCAACGAGCAGGAAGATGAGGCAGACGATGATGGTCCAGCCGATCGGGATGAACATGGCCTTGCCAGCCGCGTCGACACCCAGCGGTATGGTGAAGGCGGTTCCCGATCCGAGTGTGGTGATGAGTTCGGGATACTGATAGGCGATCTGGCCGCGCACCAGCAGCGCCGACACGCCGTTGGCGATCTGCATCATGGCGAGCGTCATGATGAAGGACGGGATGCCGATGATGGTCATGCCGCAGGCCGTGACAAGGCCGAAGGCGAAGGCCGCGGCGAGCGCCAGCAGGATTGCGATCCAACCCTGCACGGGGACATTCGCGATGTTCACGTAATCTGGCTGGATTGTAAAGTAAGCAACTGTAATGCCTACGGCATTTGCAACTGCCGCAACCGACAGATCGATCTCGGCCGTGAGGATGACATAGGTCAGGCCCACTGCGATGATTCCGGTGATCGAAAGCTGCCGCACAATGTTCAGGGCATTGTCCAGCGTGAAGAACGAGGAACTCGCGAAGCTGAAGAACAACACCAGCGCGATCAGCGTGAAGATGGGAGCGATGTTGCGCAGCTGCTCCGCGAGAAACCGCTTGAGCTCGAACTTGCGCGGCGCAGCGCCTTCGGTTGCCGTCATGTGTCGTCCATCCCCTCTTCCACTCTCAGGCCGCCGCCAGCAGGTCAGCCTTTTCGATATGTCCCGTTGAAAATCGCTTGGCAACCATTCCCTTGCTGATCACCGTCACGCGGTCGGCCAGCGTGAGAATGGTCTCGGGCTCCGTGGACAGGACCAGCACCGCGACACCGCGATCGCGTAGCGACTTGACGATCCGGATCACGTCCTCCTTCGCGCCGACATCCATGCCGCGCGTGGGCTCCGACAGGATCAGCACCTTGGGCAGATGTGTCAGCCACTTGGCCAACGCCACCTTCTGCTGGTTGCCGCCCGACAGCGAACCCAGCGCGATCCCGGTGCGCGGCGGACGGATTTGAAGATCCTTTATATGCCCCTCGGTGATCTTTCGCTCGACCTGGGGTTTCAAGAAAAGGCGGTGAATACGGTCAAGAATGGAAATGGAGACGTTCTTGTAGACTGGTTCCTGCCGGAACAGCATCATGCGGCGGTTCTCAGGAACAAAGGCGATCCCCTTGGCGCGGGCCGCTGCGGTTGACCTCAGCCGCACAGGCTTGCCATCAAGGCTTATGGTGCCACGCCGAAGTGGGAGCTTGCCAAACAGGGCCCGGGACAATTCGATCTGTCCGGATCCCATGAAACCGTACACGCCCGTGATCTCTCCGGCCCTCAGGTCGATCGAGAAATCGCGCAGACTGCGGCCGTCGCTCACACCATCGACCGAGAGCACGACGGGCTTGGCGTCATCGCCGCGGAGCTCCGCTTCCTCGCCCATGTGCATGCCCTTGGAGCCGCGTCCGATCATATGCGAGATGACGTCGTCCTTGGTCAGGGTATTGGTATTGGCAGTCGTCACCTTCTGGCCATTGCGGAACACCGTCACACGGTCAGAGATGGCAAGCACGTCGTCGAGAAAATGCGAGATAAAGACGATGCTCCGGCCTTCCGACCGCAGACGCCGCAGGACTGCGAAGAGTTGTTTCACTTCGGGCGGCGACAAGGCGGAGGTGGGTTCGTCGAGGATGATGATCTGCGCACCCGAGAAGAGAACGCGCGAGAGTTCCACCAATTGTTGCAAACCCACGGGCAGAGTTCCCATCGTGGTGGTCGGATCGATCTCGAGGCCCAGGCTGGCGATCAGGCGCTTCGCCTCGCGGTTCATCCGCGACCAGTCGACCGTGCCAAGGGGAGTCAGGGGCTGATTGCCCAGAAAGACGTTTTCGGCAACGGTGAGGTCCGGAACGATGGACAGTTCCTGGTGCACCATGCCGATGGAATTGGAGAGCGCATCCCGCGCAGAGCGCAGCCGCACGTCCTTGCCGCGGATCTTCATCACGCCGTCGAAATCCGTGTGGACCCCGGCAATGATCTTCATTGTCGTGGACTTGCCAGCGCCGTTCTCGCCCACCAGTCCATGGATCTCGCCAGGCAGCAGCGTGAAGTCCACGTCGCGCAGCGCCATGACGCCGCCGAAGTGCTTGGAGACGTGCTCAAGTTCGAGCAGGGGCGGCATGCCGCCCCTGCTCTGCTCTGTCGAATGATCCGTCATGGTCTCCGGATCAGATCAGGAAGTTCTTCTGCAGCCAGAGATGACCGGCAGCCGTGTCCTTGGTGATGACCGGCCCGTCGGCGAGGATGAAGTCCGGAATGTCCTTCCCGGCCTGCTCGCCGCCCTGCACCGCCGCGACACCGGCGGCCACCGACCAGCCATGAATGCGGCAAGACGGGTTGCGCACGGTGGCAACCATCACGCCTTCGAGCACGGCATTCACCGCCGGCGGCATGGCGTCGACACCGGCGATCAGGATGTCGGTCCGGTTCTTGGCCTTCATCACGTTGTGCGCGGCCAGAGCCATGTCGTCGTTGTGGAAGAACGCGCCCTTGATATCCGGGTACTGCGTAAGCAGCGAATCCCAGATACGGGCAACCTTGGTCACATCCCAATCGGCCGGTTGCTCATCCAGCAGCTTGATGTTGGCATTGCCATCGATCACCTGATGAAAGCCTTTGGCACGTCCCTGCGCACCGGAGTGGCCGAGCGCGCCCTGGGTCATCGTAATGTTTCCAGCGCCACCCATTGCTGCAACCAGCGCCGAGGTGACAACCGAACCCATCATGATGTTGTCGGGCGCGATAAAGGTATGGATCGGAACAGTTCCGGGCGGTGCTACCAGCGTGTCCATGGCAATGACGGGCGTTCCGGCATCGATCATCTTCTTGATCGGATCGGTCAGCGTGCCGATGCCGAAGGTCTGGATGGCGACAAAGTCCCACTTCTGCGAGGCCATGTTGTCGATGGCGGCGCGCTGCTTGGTGGCCGCGAGTTCGCCGTCGAACCAGGTGATCTCGACGTTCATCAGCTTGCCCCAGGCTTCCGCAGCCTGCTTGCCCTGTGCGCACCAAGTCGCCTGCAGGCCGGCATTCGAGAAAGCCGCCTTCATCGGCTTGCCCGCTGGGGCGAGTGCCTGCGCCATGGCAGGATCGAAACCGGCATCGGCCAGCAAGGCTGCGCCGAGCGCGGTCGCGCCGAGTTTCTTGAACACGTCACGGCGGGTCGCTGCTTCCTTGATTAGATCATTCAACATTGGCTTGGTCCTCCTCCAAGTCCCGTGCCGGCGTAGCACCTGTCTGCGCGCGCACAGGTCGATTGCATGTTTGCTTTGGTGTGCGGTGCTGCGTGGAACCTTCCAACAGCTTCACGCCTTTGTCTAGCCTTTTGTCGTACAATTCGTGGTGCTGCAAAGCACCAATCGATGCTGCGTCTGCGAGATTGCCCGGCTGGCGCGCCGACTGCACTGCATGCCTAAGAATGTGGCGAGTCGCACTGGACAAGCTGGTGCGTTTTCGCTCTTGATACGGCCACGACACATGATCACGCGTATGAAATGACCACATCGATCAAACAGCCGGAAGGCTACCTCCCGCAATCTCCATCCACACTGGCCGCATATCTGTCATGCGTCGCGGAAGTCGCATGCACTCTCGGCGGAAGGCCCGAAGACTGGACGATTCGGGAAGTGGGCGACGGCAATCTCAATCTTGTCTTCATCGTGAAGGGACCGCTGGGCGGGGTCGCAGTGAAGCAGGCCCTGCCCTATGTGCGGCTCGTCGGTGAGAGCTGGCCACTGCCGCTCACGCGCGCACACTACGAACACATGGCCCTCAGCGAACAGGCGCGCCTGACTGGATCGCTGGTACCGCGTGTCATCCACTACGATCAGTTGCAGGCGCTCATCGTGATGGAACTGCTGGAGCCGCATATCATCATGCGGCGTGGCATGATCGCGGCGACCGTCTACCCGAAGTTCGCAGAAGACATTTCGACCTTCATGGCCAACACGCTCTTCTTCACGTCCGATCTGGCCCTTTCCGCAGACCGGAAGAAGCAGATGATCGCAGCCTTCGCGGGCAATACCGCACTCTGCAAGATCACCGAGGACCTCATCTTCACAGATCCTTACCGGGTCGCCGAACTGAACCGCTGGACATCGCCCCAGCTTGACGGTTTTGCCCGGCGCTGGCGGGAGGACGCGGAACTCAAGATCGCGGTGTCCCGGCTCAAGCTGAAGTTCCTGTCCTCGGCAGAAGCCATGCTGCACGGCGACCTGCATACCGGATCGGTCATGCTGACCGCAGACGAGACCCGCATCATCGACCCGGAGTTCGCCTTCATGGGACCCATGAGTTTCGACGTGGGCGCCGTGATCGCCAATTTCCTGATCAACTACCTCTCCCACGACGGTCACGAAGAGTCACCCGGCGCGCGCGATGCCTATCGCGACTGGGTTCTCGCGACAGTCGAGGCGATCTGGACCTTGTTTCGTACCAAGTTCCTCGATCTCTGGCGTAGCAATGGCACAGGCGATGCTTACCCCGCCAGTCTCTTCGCCGATGCCGCGGGCGCTGCGGCACTCGAGGCAGAACGAGAAGCCTACATGGAGCGGCTCTGGCGCGACACCATCGGCTTCGCGGCAGCCAAGATGATCCGCCGGGTTCTGGGACTTGCGCACAACATCGATCTCGAATGGATCAAGGATCCCGATGTGCGGGCATCCTGCGAGGCCCGCGTCCTGACCCTCGCCCGTGACCTGATGGTGAACGCGCAGCATTATCCCGGAATCGCTTCGGTGACGTCTGCGGCAAGCCGGATCCGGACTCGGAAGCTGCTCTAGCCGGCGCGCTCGGGGAAGGCCTTCGCGATGGCAACGCGGTTGGCCGCGATGACGCCGCGCTCGGTGATGAGGCCCGTGACAAACCGCGCCGGCGTCACGTCAAAGGCGTAGTTCGCCACTGGCGATCCCTCCGGAACGATCTCAACGGTCTCGATCCGTCCATCGCGGGTGCGGCCGGTCATCTGCGAGACCTCGCTGCCGGACCGTTGCTCTATCGGGATTTCGTTCACGCCGTCGACGACGCGAAAGTCGATGGTGGGCGACGGCAGCGCCACATAGAATGGCACGCCATTGTCATGGGCGGCGAGCGCCTTGAGATAGGTGCCAATCTTGTTGCAGACATCCCCCTGTGCCGTGGTCCGGTCGGTGCCGACGATCGCCATGTCGACAAGCCCGTGCTGCATCAAGTGACCCCCTGTGTTGTCGGGAATCACCGTGTGCGGCACGCCGTGATGCAAGAGCTCCCAGGCCGTCAGGGAAGCGCCTTGATTGCGCGGCCGCGTCTCGTCCACCCAGACATGGATGGGAAGGCCCGCGTCATGCGCCGTGTAGATCGGGGCGGTGGCGGTGCCCCAGTCGACGGTGGCGAGCCAGCCGGCATTGCAGTGCGTGAGGATGTTGATGCGCTCACCCGGCTTCTTCTTCGCGGCAATGGCTTTGATGATCTCGAAACCGTTCCGCCCGATCGCCTTGTTGATCTCGACATCCTCGTCGGCGATCTCGGCCGCGCGCCGGTAGGCCGCAGAGCGCCGGTCCGAAGCACGCAGGGGCTGCAGCGTCTTGATCATCTCGTCCAGCGCCCACTTCAGGTTGATCGCGGTCGGGCGCGTTACGACCAGCGTGTCATAGGCCTTGGCCAACGCGGCGTCTGACGCCTCGCGATGCATGGCCAGAGCCACGCCATAGGCCGCCGTCACACCGATCAGCGGCGCACCCCTGACCAGCATGTCGCGGATGGCGACAGCCGCATCCTCGACTGTCTTCAGGCTTACGGTCTCGAACACATGGGGAAACTTGGTCTGGTCGATGATGTCGACAGACCATCCGTCCCTTGCGGGCCAGATGGTGCGGTAGGCCTTGCCGTTGACATTCATGCATTCACTCCCGGGCGGCAAGGTCTACCAGACGGCGCATGGCAATCAAGCCGCGCCCGTCAAGCTTCGCTCGAATAGTAAAAGGCGATGGCCTGCGAGCGGTTTCGAAGCCCTAGTTTCTCATACAGATTGCGAAGGTGAAACTTCACCGTATTGATCGAGATGCCGAGATCTGCGGCCAGTTCCGTATTGGTGCGGCCGCGGGCCAGCGCAGCCAGCATGGTCTTCTCGCGCTCGGTCAGCGATTCGCGCGGGTCGCGCTTCAAGCTCCGAACGTCGACATAGGGAAACACCATTCGCCCCTTGGCCACCGTCGCAGCCATGTCCAGCAGTTGATCCTGCGGCAGGTCGCGATTGCAGAATCCTGCCGCCCCGGCTGCCATCGCCCGGCGCGGCACTTCCACATCGTTGGACGCGGCATAGACGATGATTCGCGGCGCGTCTGGCCGGTCGCGCAGGATTCCGAGCAAGCGCTCTGCGCCAAGCTGCGGGATGGTCCACTCGACGATACCGATATCGACGGGAACGCGCAGGCAGGTCTCGAGAAACCCCTCCGCGGTTTTGCTCGTGGCGACAAGCGTGAACCGCCGGTCGCGCTCGAAAAGCTCGGCAAGGGCCTGAAGCATCAGGGTATTGGGATCGGCAACAATGAGACTGCACGGTTGCATGTCCCATCCTAACGGGTGGGCAACAAGCTGTCAATCCGCATTTACCTACCCTTTCAAGCAGGAATATTACCACCTGATCGGATGCCAAAAGACTGGTTTTACGGGTGTTTGCAGGTTCAGCTGACCCGTTCATAAGCGTCACAATGTCTCTGGGATGAACCAGACATCAGTAATGGGAGAAGCGCAGTGCCGGGCACCAAGGGCCTTTTCATTCCAGGACCGACCAATGTTCCGCAAGCGGTCCGCCTCGCCATGGACATTGCCATGGAAGACCAGCGCGCACCGGATCTTCCAGCCTTTACCCTTCCCCTTTTCGAGGACGTGAAGAAGGTCTTCAAGTCGCGCGACGGCCAGGTCTTCCTGTTTCCCTCGTCCGGTACCGGCGGCTGGGAAGCCGCCATGTTGAATACGCTGTCGCCCGGCGACCGTGTCCTGATCTCACGCTTTGGCCAATTCTCCCTGCTCTGGGCCGACATGTGCCAGCGCCTCGGTATCGAGGCCGATATCGTTGACGTGCCCTGGGGCGAAGGCGTCCCGGTCGAGACCTTTGCCGAGAAGCTGAAGGCCGACCGCGGCCACAGCTACAAGGCCGTCCTCGTCACTCACAATGAGACGGCAACTGGCGTCACCAGTGATGTTGCCGCCGTGCGCCGCGCCATGGACGAGGCACACCACCCGGCCCTGCTCTTCGTCGATGCCGTGAGCTCGCTCGCCTCCATCGACTTCCGCATGGACGACTGGGGCGTGGACGTCTGCGTCTCGGGATCCCAGAAGGGATTCATGATGCCGGCAGGACTCGCCATCCTCTGCGTGTCGCAGAAGGCGCTGGCCGCCCGCAAGCAGGCCAGCATGAAGCGCTGCTACTTTGACTTCGATGACATGGCCCGGACCAACAAGGATGGCTTCTTCCCCTATACGCCTCCGCTGCACATGCTCCGTGGACTGAGGGCCGCCGTCGACCTCCTGCTCGACGAAGGTCTCGACAATGTCTTCGCCCGTCACTACCGGCTGGCCGAAGGCGTGCGCCGCGCGGTTTCAGCCTGGGGACTCAAGCTTTGCGCCAAGGACCCGAAGTGGCATTCCGACACGGTGAGCGCCATCCTGATTCCGGAAGGCTTCGATTCCGCCGCTCTCGTCCGTCACGCCTACACGCGCTACAACCTTTCGCTCGGCATGGGCCTGAACAAGGTCGCCGGCAAGGTCTTCCGCATCGGCCACCTCGGTGATCTCAACGAGATCATGTGCCTCACCGCGCTGGCCGGATCCGAAATGGCCATGCGCGACATGGGCATCCCCGTAGAGGCTGGATCAGGCGTCGCGGCCGCGATCGAGTTCTACCGCACGCAGACAGCAACCCCGGCCCTCAAGGCCGCATAAGGACTTCTCACCATGGATATCCACGAATACCAGGCCAAGGAAATCCTGGCCCGCTTCGGTGTGCCCGTGCCCAAGGGCGCGCTCGCCTACAGCCCCGAACAGGCCGCCTATCGTGCCCGCGAGATCGGCGGCAAGCTCTGGGTCGTCAAGGCCCAGGTCCACACCGGCGGCCGCGGCAAGGCTGGCGGCGTGAAGCTCTGCCGCAACGAGGACGAGGTGATGGAGGCCGCCGACGACCTGCTCGGCAAGAAGCTGGTGACGCATCAGTCCGGCCCGGCCGGCAAGATCGTCTACCGCCTCTATGTCGAAGGCGGAGTCGCCATCGTGAAGGAGCTCTATCTGGGCTTCGTCCTCGACCGCAAGTCGGAACGCGTGATGGTGGTTGCCTCATCCGAGGGCGGCATGGAGATCGAGGAGATCGCCTCCGAGAAGCCGCAGTCGATCTTCAAGGTCAGTGTCGAGCCCGCCGTCGGCATGCAGGCCTTCCAGGCTCGCGAAATCGCCTTTGCCCTCGGCCTTGCGCCCAGCCAGATCCAGTCGGCCGTCAACGCCATCCTCGGCTGCTACCGCGCCTTCGAGGAACTGGATGCTACCATGGTTGAGATCAACCCGCTGATCGTCACCGAGGACGATCACGTCATGGCGCTCGATGCCAAGATGACATTCGACGACAACGCCATGTTCCGCCATCCTGCGCTGGCGGAACTCCGCGACAAGAGCCAGGAAGACCCGCGCGAGACTCACGCCAACGACCGTGGCCTGTCCTACGTCGGCCTGACCGGCAAGATCGGCTGCATCGTAAACGGTGCGGGCCTGGCCATGGCGACCATGGACATGATCAAGCTGGCCGGGGGCGAACCTGCCAACTTCCTCGACATCGGCGGCGGCGCCACGCCCGAACGGGTGGCCAAGGCCTTCAAGCTCGTGACGATGGACAAGAATGTCGAGGCAATCCTGGTGAACATCTTCGCCGGCATCAACCGCTGCGACTGGGTGGCCGAAGGCGTCGTTCAGGCGCTTGAGAAGAACCCGGTCGGGGTGCCGGTCATCGTGCGGCTGGCTGGAACACATGTCGAGGAAGGGCGCAAGATCCTGGCGCGCTCGGGCCTCCCCATCATCCGCGCCAACACGCTTGCCGAAGCCGCGGAACGTGCCGTCTCGGCGTGGAAGAACAACAACACTGTCAGCCTGAAAGTGGTGAACGCATGACCATCCTTCTCGATCGTTCGACGCCGGTCCTGGTGCAGGGCATTACCGGCAAGATCGGCTCCTTCCACACCAAGGAAATGCTGGAGTACGGCACCCACATCGTGGGCGGCGTCACACCCGGCAAGGGCGGCATGACCGAACAGGGCGTGCCCGTCTTCGACACCATGAAGGAAGCGGTCGCCAAGACCGGCGCAACGGCCTCGGTCGTCTTCGTGCCGCCGCCCTTCGCCGCAGACTCGATCATGGAAGCGGCAGACGCCGGCGTGAAGCTCTGCGTGGCCATCACCGACGGCATCCCGGCCCAGGACATGATCCGGGTGAAGCGCTACATGCGCCGCTACCGTGCCGAGAACCGCATGCGTCTCGTTGGGCCGAACTGCGCGGGCGTCATCTCGCCCGGCAAGGCCCTGCTCGGCATCATGCCCGGCAACATCTACCTGCAGGGCCATATCGGGATCGTCGGCCGTTCCGGCACGCTCGGCTACGAAGCCGCAGCACAGATGAAGGATCTCGGCATCGGCGTCTCGACCAGCGTCGGAATCGGCGGCGATCCGATCAACGGCTCGTCCTTCAAGGACATCCTCGAACTCTTCGAGGCCGATCCCGAAACCCATGCCGTCGTCATGATCGGCGAGATCGGCGGTCCGCAGGAGGCCGAGGCAGCCGAATTCATTCGCGACCACATGACCAAGCCGGTGATCGCCTATGTCGCCGGTCTCTCGGCGCCCAAGGGCCGCAAGATGGGCCATGCCGGCGCCATCATCTCGGCCTTTGGCGAAGGTGCATCCGAAAAGGTGGAACTGCTGCGCGAAGTGGGCGTGGCCATTGCAGCGACCCCAGCGGAGATCGGCTCGACCGTCGCCACGCGCCTCAAGAAGGCGGCCTGAGGGCCGCCTTTCCTCCCACACAACTTGATCTGAAAGAGTCCGATGAGCTTCTTCACCGTCGAGCCGGCGCCAGCGCGCCTCAACCGGAGCGAACTGGCGGTTCCTGGCAGCCAGCCGCAGATGTTCGAGAAGGCGGCGAAGTCGGCGGCCGACGTGGTCTTTCTCGACCTGGAAGACGCCGTTGCGCCGGACGACAAGGCCCAGGCCCGCAAGAACATCATCCAGGCCATCGGCGACATCGACTGGGGCAGCAAGGCGCTGTCGGTGCGGATCAATGGCCTGGACACCCATTACATGTACCGCGACGTGGTGGATGTGCTGGAGCTGGCCTCCGAGCGCCTCGACCTCATCATGATCCCGAAGGTGGGGACGGCTGCGGACGTCTATGCCGTCGACATGCTCTGCACCCAGGTCGAGACGGCGCGGGGCCGCAGGAAGCGGGTGGGCTTCGAGATGATCATCGAGACGGCACTCGGCATGCAGAACGTGCATGAGATCGCGGCCGCCTCGAAGCGCAACGAGTCGCTTCATTTCGGGGTGGCCGACTATGCCGCCTCGACCAAGGCGCGCACCACCTCGATCGGCGGCGCCAATGCCGACTATGCCGTG
>JBGSNJ010000379.1:0-2594 GCA_041739715.1 Aestuariivirga sp. | reverse complement strand
GACGCGCAGGACCTGGTGGCCGTCGCCGGCCCGGTCCAGCAGCGCGGCGATGCCGGTGTCGACGGCGGCGCGGTTGAAGGGAATCCCCAGTTCATTGGCGGCGGACTGCATGCGGGCGAGATGCATGTTGGCCCAGAGCGGCACGCGGTTCACCGCCAGGATGGTCTCGAAGAGGCCGTCACCGAGATTGAGGCCGCGGTCCCTGGGGTCGAGGGCGATGGGGCCCTGGCCGATAGCCCCGTTGAACCAGTGGGCGCTCATGCCGCGATCTTCAGGAAATTGCGCAGCATGTCGTAGCCCCCCTCGGTCAGGATTGATTCGGGATGGAACTGTAGGCCGAAGGTCGGGTGGGATTTGTGGCGAAGGCCCATGATCTCGCCTTCGTCGCTGGTGGCGATCACCTCGAGCGGCGTGTCGCGGACCGCGAGGTCGACGATCAGGGAATGATAGCGTCCGGCACTGAAGCGCTGCGGGAGGCCGGCGAAGATTTCGGTGCCGGAATGGTTGATCTCGGAGCTGTCGCCATGCATGGGCCGGCGGGCGCGGCGGACCAGCCCGCCAAAGACCTCGCCGATCACCTGGTGGCCAAGGCAGATGCCGAGGATCGGGATGCGGCCGGAGTGCGCGCGAACGATGCCGATCGACTGGCCCGCCTCCTGCGGCGTGCAGGGGCCGGGCGATATGACGATGGCCTTGGCTTTCAGGTCCGCCTCGGTCACCGCGTCGTTGCGTACCACGCGCGTGGCCTCGCCGAGCTCCGCGAAGTAGCGCGCCACGTTGTGGACGAAGCTGTCGTAGTTGTCGACGATGAGGATCATGCGGCGAAGGCCTCCAGGATGCGGCGGATCTTGGTGAGGCTCTCCTCGTATTCAGCAGCAGGACTGGAGCGCGCGGTGATGCCGCCTCCGCCCTGCAGGCGCGCGACGCCATTGCAGAACTGCGCGGTGCGGATGGCGATGTTGAGATCGGCATGGCCGTTGAAGCCGAGATAGCCGATGGCACCGCAGTAGACGCCGCGCGGCGCCTGCTCGATTTCCGCGATGATCTCCATGGCGCGGATCTTGGGGGCGCCGGTGATCGAGCCGCCTGGGAAGGCCGCGGCGATGAGATCACCGAGGCCCAGTCCGTCGCGCAGTTCGCCTTCCACCACCGAGACGAGGTGATGCACATTGGCATAGGACTCGAGGCCGCAGAGGACGGGCACGCGCACGCTGCCGGGCTTCGACACGCGCGAGAGATCGTTGCGCAGGAGATCGACGATCATCACGTTCTCGGCGCGGTCCTTGCGGCTGGAGGCGAGTTCGGCAATGAGCGCCGCATCGCGCGAGGGATCGGGATCGCGCCGCCTGGTGCCCTTGATGGGCCGTGCCTCGACCCTGCCGTCGACGTAGGCCAGCAGCCGTTCGGGCGAACTCGATGCGACCTGGATGTCGCCATAGTCGAGGAAGGCCGCGAAGGTTGCCGGGTTCCGCAGGCGCAGCACGCGGTAGAAGGCAAGTGCGTCGAAGCCCGGTGGAATGGGGGCCGAAAACATCTGGGTGATGTTGGCCTGGAAGATGTCACCTGCCAGGATGTACTCGACGGTGCGGGCGATGGCCGCCTCATAGGCCTCGCGCGTGAAGTTCGACTGCCAGCCGGGGATGAGATGCGTGCCGAGGTCGCGGGGCTTGCGCTGCAGCAGGGCTTCGAGACGGTCGGCCTCTGCCGCGTCAGTGGAGACGATCCAGGCGCGTTCCTGCATGTGGTCGAAGCCGGCCACCGTGTCATAGAGATGCAGCACGGCATCGGGACAGATCGGAGCGAATCCCGGAATCCTCGCCTGCGGTTCGAGGCTGCGGCCGAATTCGTAACCGATGTAACCGGCAAGCCCGCCCTGGAAGGGCGGAAGCCCAACGATATGCGCCTGCGCGTGTTTCGCCAGCAGGTTCGAGATGAGTTGAAGCGGTGGCTCCATCTGGCGCTCGCCATCGAGGACCGCGACACCCTGCTCAACCCGCAGCGTGTGGCGCGGATTGCAGGCGAGGAAGGAATAGCGGCCGAGGTGCTCCTGGCGCATCACGCTTTCGAGCAGCGTCAGGTGGCGCTCGCCCTTGAGCCGCAGCGCCAGGCTGGAGGGCTCCAGGTAGAGAATCTCGCGGGACTGCGGCTGACTCATGGGCGGGGCATATAGGGCTGGAAGGTGCAGCCGTCCAAGTCTATTCCAGACCGCATGCGCCCCGATTCCGCCATCGCCGAAGTGCTGCTGCCGCTGGCGCTGGACGGGCCCTATTCCTACCGGGTGCCGGACGGCCTCTCGCTGGTGGCCGGCGACTACGTGGCCGTGCCGCTGGGGCCGCGCCAGATGATCGGCGTGGTCTGGCGCCTGACGGCCGAGGCCGGAACCGACAAGAAGCTCCGCGACGTGATCGAACGCTTCGACATGCCGCCCCTGCCCGAGACCCACCGCCGTTTCGTGGACTGGCTGGCCTCCTACTATCTGGAACCTGCCGGCAACGTGTTGCGCATGGTGCTGCGGGCACCCGGCGCCTTTGCGGGTCCGCGCGAGCAGATTGCCTACCGGACAACCGATTCGGTTCCGAAACGCATGACGCCGC
>JBGSNJ010000377.1:0-3578 GCA_041739715.1 Aestuariivirga sp. | reverse complement strand
GGCACCGAGCTCAGCCTCGCCGCCCTCCGGCGGGCGTCGGAAGTCTGCCGGACCGTCGCGCATGGCGACGGCGTCACCATGAGCCTGTCGCCGCCGCGCACCAACCAGCATCTCTATGCCGAGACCAATCCCGCGTCGGCCATGAGCTTTGCGGCAAAGGTCAGCCTGCTGGAAAAGGCAGACGCCTTCGCGCGCGCGCTCGATCCGCGGGTCAAGCAGGTTTCCGTCTCCATGTCGGCCGACTGGCAGTCGGTCGAGATCATCCGCGCCGACGGCAGCGTCTACAAGGACATTCGCCCCCTGGTCCGCTTCAATGCTTCGGTGGTCTCGTCCAACGGCAAGGAACAGGGACAGGGCAGCCATGGCCTGGGCGGGCGCGGCGAACCGCTCACCTATTTCGAGGATCATGTCTGGCAGGAGGCCGTGCGCGAGGCGCTGCGGCAAAGCCTGATCTCGCTCGAGGCCCGGCCGGCGCCGGCCGGAGAGATGGACGTGGTGCTGGGATCGGGCTGGCCCGGCATTCTCCTGCATGAGGCCATCGGGCACGGACTGGAGGGAGACTTCCACCGCAAGAAGACATCGGTCTTCACCAGGCTCATGGGCGAACGCATTGCCGCCAAGGGGATCACGGTCGTCGACAACGGAACGCTGCCGGATCGGCGCGGCTCGATCACCATCGACGATGAAGGCACGCCATCGGGCTGCACCACGCTCATCGAGGATGGCATTCTGGTTGGCCTCATGCAGGACCGCCTCAATGCGCGCCTCATGGGTGTGTCGCCCACCGGCAACGGACGGCGCCAGTCCTATGCCCATGCGCCCATGCCGCGCATGACCAATACCTACATGCTGTCGAGCGACAAGCATCCGGAGGAGATTCTGGGCTCGGTCAAAAAGGGCCTCTTCGCCAAGTCCTTCGGCGGCGGCCAGGTGGACATCACCAGCGGCAAGTTCGTGTTCTCCTGCACCGAGGCCTACCTGATCGAGAACGGCAAGATCACCGCTCCCGTCAAGGGTGCCACGCTGATCGGCGCCGGCGCGGATGCCCTCAAGCGCATCTCGATGGTCGGCAATGACTCCGCACTCGATCCGGGGGTCGGAACCTGCGGCAAGCAGGGACAGGGCGTGCCGGTGGGCGTGGGCCAGCCCAGCTTGCGCATTGACGGACTGACCATTGGCGGCACTGCGGCGTGAACCATGAAACCGCGCACGGTCATCTTCGACATGGATGATGTCCTGTGCCGCTATGATCTCGGCAAGCGGCTCCGCGCCCTGTCGCGGATCACGGGACAGACGCCGCGCGACATCCGGGCCGCGATCTGGGATTCGGGTTTCGAGGATGAAGCCGACACCGGCGGCTTTTCCGATCCCGAAACCTATCTGACCGAGTTCGGCAGCCGGATCGGCCATCCCATCGACCGGGCCGGCTGGATCGAGGCCCGGCGCAGCGCCATGGCGCCATGGCCCGAGATGCTCGATCTCGCGCGCCAGATCGGCCAACAGTCGCGGATCGCCATCTATACCAACAACGGGCCGCTTACCAAGGCGGCCCTCCCCGAGCTGTTCCCCGAGGCGGCCGAGATCTTTCCCGAGCGCTACTACTCCTTCGAGTTTGCGACCAAGAAGCCCGATCCCCTGAGCTTCACCCGATTGACCTCGCACATGGAGGTGGAGCCGCAGTCCTGCTGGTTCGTCGACGACAAGCGATCCAATGTCCAGGGCGCCCGCATGGCAGGGCTGGCCGGTCATCATTTCCGCTCCTACGACCAGTTCCGCACGGAAGCGCTCAGCCTCGGATTCGAGCTTTGACCCCGGCGCGATTCGTGACCGGCTCCACCATGAACCACGTGGTGGTCATGACGCTCACGGGCGCCTTCGGCCTGATGGCCATGTTCATGGTCGATCTGGCGGACCTGTTCTTTCTGAGCCTCCTGAACCAGACCGAAGTGACGGCAGCCATCGGATATGCCGGGACGATCGTCTTCACCAACCTGTCGGTCAGCATCGGCATCGGGATCGCGGCAGCAGCGCTGGTTGCGACCAACCTGGGCGCCGGCAAATCCGAGCGTGCCCGCGAATTCGCCACGAGCTCGCTGCTCTTCGCCCTGATCCTTTCGGCCATCATAACCATCGGCATCGCGGCAGGCTCGGGGTGGCTGCTGTGGCTGCTGGGCGCAAAGGGCGAGGCACTGCGGCTGGCGCAGGCTTTCATATGGACGCTGACGCCCGGATACATCCTGCTGACGGGGGCCGTCTGCTGCTCTTTCATCCTGCGCGGCCTCGGCGATCCGCGCCGGGCGATGTACATCACCTTGTCCGCGGCGGTGATCACCGCCCTCGTCGACCCGCTCTTCATCTTTGGCTTCGGCTGGGGCATCCAGGGCGCGGCTGCGGCAAATGTCCTCGGCTACTCCGTCTCGTTCGCCATCGGCATTCACGGTGTGGCCAGGGTACACCGCTTCATCAACCCCCTGCGGCTCTCCGGGCTGAAGCGCGACTTCCCGGCCATCTGGGCGATTGCCCTTCCGGCCATGCTGACCCAGCTGGCGACGCCCTTCGCCAATGCCTACATCACCCATGAGGTGGCGCCCTTTGGCGACGAGGCCGTTGCCGCCTCGGCCATCATCGGACGGCTGGTGCCGGTTGCCTTCGGCATGATCTTCGCCCTGTCCGGATCGGTCGGGCCGATCATCGGCCAGAACTTCGGCGCGCGAAAGTTCGACCGGGTGATCCAGACCCTGAAGGATGGACTTCTCTTTTCCGCAATCTATACCCTGCTCACCTCGTCCATCCTCTTCCTGTTCCGGCATGAGATCGCCGAAGCCTTCCGTGCCTCGGGCCGCACGGTCGACATCGTGGTGTTCTTCTGTACCTTCATCGCCATCAGCTGGGCCTTTGCCGGGGCGCAATTCGTGTCGAACGCAGCCTTCAACAATCTTGGCCGCGCCAATCTGTCGACCATGTTCAACTGGGGGAAGTCGACCATCGGGACCATCCCCTTCGCCATGGTGGGCGCCAGCTACGCAGGGCCGGAAGGGGTTCTCGCCGGCACAGCCGTCGGGTCCATCATTTTTGGCGTTGCGTCGGTCTATGCAGCCTTTAGGATTGTGGGCCGGCTTGCACAGCAGACAAGCCAGGGCAGCGAGGGGTGCGCGACATGACACTGACGGCCATGCTGGCACAGGCACAGGGTGGACGACTGTTCGCGCAGGTTGCCGATGCAATCGGTCTCGACGAAGCCACGACGCGCGCCGCCATGATGGACATCTGCCCCGCGATCATCTCCGAGCTGAAGGCGGCCGCCGAGGGGGACGACAGCCTTCTGGAAACCCTGGCCCGGCATCTGGCCGAGGGCAATGAAGGTTCGGTGCTGGATGACCCCGGGGTTCTCACGGGGGCCGAGTCGATCAAGGATGGCAACGCCATCCTGGCCGCCATCTATGGCTCGAAGGCCGGAGCGATGGAGGACGTCAAGACGCTTGTCGGCGGCGTGCCCGCGGCAAAGCTGTCCAGACTCGCAGCCGTCAGCGCCACCGCGGCCGTCAGCGCGCTGATGCAATCGCATGCCATCACGCCGC
>JBGSNJ010000182.1:0-2750 GCA_041739715.1 Aestuariivirga sp. | reverse complement strand
GCGACGGCTGCACCGATGGCGATCAGTAGTGGCCAGGCCCCGATGCTGGAGGAGATTGCGTCCGGGCCGGCCCTGGCACGGCAGTTCGGCGACTCCGGCGGCGATGCGCGGATCGTGATTGCTGCAGCGCTCCGCGGCGATCAGAGGGCGCATGCCATCGTGATGCAGGCGACGTCGCTGCTGGGCGCGGCGATTGCCCAGCTGGCCAATTGTCTCGATCCGTCGGTGATCGTCATTGGCGGCGGACTCGGGAGTGCACCAGGCCCCTATTTCGAGTCCCTCAAGGAAGGGATCACGGATCGTATCTGGAAGGGGCTGGACCGGCAGATCGACGTCAGGCGCGCCGTCCTTGGCGCCGATGCGGGGCTGGCTGGCGCGGCGCTGGCAGCTGACCTGCGTCTGCGATAGGCCTCAGGGCGGGCTCATCCGGCAAGATCACGCCGCAGCGGCGCCGGTCACGTCTTTGTTCTATTTGTCGGCAAGCCGCCAGACACCGTCCCACCCCGGCGGTGGCGGCTCGTGCCGGAACTGGGCAATGCGTCCGGCAAATGTCCGGGCAGGCCCGTCCTTGGGGTTGAGTTCCAGGCATAGCTGGAATTGCCGCTCGGCCTGGGCCCAGTCCTGCGCCCGGTAGGCCTCGAGGCCACGGGCGAAGGCGTCGCGGAGGCTTGAGTCGCGCGGGTCGAGAGCATCCTTGGTCCCAAGCACCTCGTAAATGTGTACGGGTTCTGTCCTTCCTGCCACCGTGATGAGATCGAGCTCACGGAAGGCGATCTCTTTCGACGCCAGAGCGACAGTCTCGGCCGTCACGATGATCTTCGTGCCGTAGATCTTGTTTGCGCCTTCGAGGCGGGAAGCAAGATTGACCGTGTCGCCCATGACGGTGAAGGTCTTGGAGGTTGCCGAACCCATCGTGCCGACAATCGCCTCGCCCGTCGCAAGGCCCATGCGCACCGACAGGACGGGCGTGCCGCGGCGAAGCCCGAGGATGTTGGGCAACTCCTTGTTCAGCTGTTCGACAGCGTCCTGCTGCGCGAGCGCGGCACGACAGGCGGAGGCGGCATGGCTGTCGCCCTCCGAGAAGGGCGGCGACCAGAAGGCCATCACGCCATCGCCCATGTACTTGTCGACAATGCCATTGCTGGCGCGGATCGGCGCGGTGACGGCCGAGAAATAGTTGTTCAGGAGATTGACGATGGCGCCAGGCGCCAGCTCCTCGCTGATCGACGTGAAGCCGGCGATATCCGAGAAGAAGACCGTCACGATCCGGCGTTCGACACGCTCCGCGTTTGCCGCGTCATCCGAGATCATGTTGGCGACGATTCGGGGGTCGACGAACTTTCCGAAGGTCTCGCGAATCCGCTCCTTGAGACGCAGTTGCTCGACCATGTGATTAAACGCCGTCGTGAGGTCTCCGATCTCGTCGCGCGACGTCACGACAAGCGGCCGGTCGAGCTGTCCCGACTCCAACGCACGCGTGCCATCCAAGAGCCGATGAACCGGGCGTGTTACGCCACTGCTGACCAGATAAGCAAAGATGAGACCCAGCGTCGTGGCAAGAACGGTGAGCACCGAGGCGATCAACATGGCCCGCTCTGCCTCTCTTTCCGTCTCGGAGACGGCATTCTCGAGGAGCTCCCGCATGGACCTGCGGTTCTCTTCCAACCGATCGTTCAGGTCATCGCGCAGCTCGTCGATGCGTTGCAGGCCCTCGTCGATGCGGCCGGCGTCGCCGCTTTCGAGAACCGGCCAGAGACGTTCGATCTCCGCGTTCAGGTAGCGACGCGTCTCGTTCAGCGTGGAATCAATGCTTGCTTCCAGCCGTGTCAGCGCGACCGGATCGCCGACGCCTTCCGCAATCATCAGGTCGATCAGCACCTGCCCATCCTTTGCCTCATTCTCCATCGCCATTCCGGTTTCGTCGAACAGCTTGCGGAGTTCGGCGAAGCGGCTGCTGCCCGTGGGCGAACGAAGCCGGTCGATGATCATGCGGCGCAGGGTGAGGGCGCGCTCCAGCGACCGGATGTCGGTGCGCGAGAGACTGGCATAGGCCGGGACATAGGCATTCTTCAGGTCCTGAAGCCGGTCGACAACCTTCATCGTCAAAGACGTCGAAAGGACGGCCGCGAGAGCCATCGTGATGATCAGCCCGACCGCAATCGCCATGATCTTCTGCCGTATGGTCAGGCGCATCGTTGTCCGATCCCGTCCACGTGGCTTGGCTGCCTTATGGATTGCCGCATGCTGCGTCAGATCTCCAGCAGCGCCTTGATGGTTCCGGCTTCCGGCCTGATCCAGGCGGGCATGCACTGGGCCACCTCGAACAACGGGGCACGATGGGTGTTCATGGCCTTGGTCGGAATCCTGCCAGCCCGCATGGCCTGCATCACGGTAGCGAAATCCGTCAGGGTGGCGTTGCGGCTGGAGAGCAGCGTCGTCTCGCGCTTGTGGAACTCGGGATCGCTGAAACTCATGTTGCCCTGAACGATGGAGACCAGCACATAGGTCCCGCCATGGGCGACGAAGCCGAAGCCGCGTTCCATGGCCTTTGGATTTCCTGTTGCGTCGAAGACGTGATGGAAGAACTCGCCGGCAGAGGCGGCGCGCAGGGCGTCCACGTCGCCGTCGCCAAGCGTTACGGCATGGGCGACCTTCAGGACGTCGGTGCAGAAGGCTAGCCGCTCGGGCCGGCCGTCGAGCACGGTCACCTCCGCGCCCGCCAGCTGCGCGAAGATCGCAACGCCCAGGCC
>JBGSNJ010000291.1:0-5371 GCA_041739715.1 Aestuariivirga sp. | reverse complement strand
AACGCGCCGACAGTCTCGCCTACGGCGCACGGCGCAGGCTCGAGATCGCACGCGCCCTGGCTGCCCAGCCGCGCTTTCTGCTGCTGGACGAACCGGCCGCCGGCATGAACCCCGAAGAGACGGAAGACCTTGCACGCCGCCTGAAGGGCCTGCCACTTGCACGCGGGCTGGGCCTGCTGCTGATCGACCACGACCTGAAGTTCATCATGTCGATGTGCGATCATGTCGTGGTTCTCAACCGCGGCCGCCTCATCGCCGAAGACACGCCGGCCGGGGTGCAGAAGAACCCGGCCGTCATCGAAGCCTATACCGGCACGCGCGCCTCCCGCGTGTCCGCAGAACGAGAACAGGAGGCAGCCGCCGCAACAAACCAGAGGGAGACGACATGATGACCAAGCTTACTGCCAAACTCGCCGCCGTCCTTTTCGGCACGACCCTGCTCGCCGCGCCAGCCCTGGCCGAAGATTTCGTGATCGGCGTGACGGCTGCACAGTCGGGCTGGCTCGCCACCTATGACCAGCCGTCTTACGCAGGCTTCAAGTTCTGCATCGACGAGATCAACGCCAAGGGCGGCCTCGGCGGCAAGTACAAGGCCGTCATCGACGTGCGCGACACGCGTTCCGACACGGCGGAAGCCGTGAAGGTGGCCCAGGAGTTCGCCGACAAGAAGGTGAACTTCATCGTATCGCCGGCCGACGGTGACCCGACGATGGCCATGGGCCAGATCACCAGCCCCGCCGGCATTCCGACCATGACCTTCGCCGGCACGGCCCCCATCCTCACGTCGGTCGGCGAGTTCGTGTTCGGGAGCTATCCCGGCGACAACCAGCAGGCCGCCGTGCTCGGCGCTTATGCTGCCGAACTCGGCTACAAGACCGCCTGGCTCCTGAAGTCGCCCGACTCGTCCTATACGATGAAGGGCCCGGAATACTTCGGCCAGGTCTTCGAGGCGAAGGGTGGAAAGGTCATCGGCGAGGGATCCTTCACCCTCAACCAGCCTGACTTCTCGGCCATCGTCACCACCATTAAGGCGCTCGACCCGCAACCCGACGTCATCGCCACCTGGGCCTGGGAGCCGGACTTTCCGGCCTTCATCAAGGCGCTACGCGGCGCAGGCGTGACGACACCGGTGATGGGTGCCGACGTGCTCGACACGCCCACGGTGCGCGGTCTGGGCGAGGTGGTCAACGGCATCGTCCACACCTCGGGCGGCTATCCCGAGCCGGGCTCGAAGCATGCGGACTTCAACGCCCGGTTCAAGGCCGCCACCGGCATGGAGGCTGACACGAACTACGTGGTGAACGGTTGCGACATCGCATTGATGATCGACGCTGCTGTGACGGCTGCAGGCTCCAGCGATCCCAAGGCGGTGCGCGATGCACTGGCAAACCTCAATGATTCGCCCGGCAACATGAGCAACTTCACCTTCGCCGGCACCGATCGCATGCCGCTGCGCGAGGTGGTTCTGGCGAAGATCGAGAATGGTCAGAAGACCTTCATCCGGCGGCAGCTCGCCGATCCGGCGACCATGCCGAAGCCCTGAGCCAGACGCATGCTGAGCGTAGAGGGACTTGTCGTGCGCTACGGGCCGATCGAGGCCGTTCGCGGCATCGACTTCACCGTCAGTCGCGGTGAGGTCTTCGCATTGCTTGGCGCCAATGGCGCCGGCAAGAGTTCTACGCTCGCCGCCATCGTGGGGTTGGTGAAACCCTTCGCCGGCCGCATCACCTATGACGGCAAGCCGGTCTCCGGCTTGCCGCCCGAGACCCTGTCGCGCGCCGGCATCGGGCTGGTGCCCGAAGGCCGGCGCATTTTCGCGAGTCTCACGGTGGCGGAGAACCTGTGGCTCGGCGGCGCCGCTCATGCCAGCACGGCGGAACGCCAGCAGCTCCAACAGGAGATGGAGGAGCGTTTTCCGATCCTGGGGGAGCGCGCGCGGCAGAAGGCCGGCCTCCTCTCGGGAGGCGAACAGCAGATGCTCGCCATCGCCCGCGCCCTCATGGCAAGGCCGAAGCTGCTGCTGCTCGATGAGCCCTCGCTCGGTCTTGCGCCCCAAATGGTGGAGAAGGTCTTCGACCTGATCGCCGCAATGCGCAAGGAGGGCCTCACTATACTGCTGGTCGAGCAGAACGTTCCGATGTCGCTCCAGATCGCCGACCGCGGCATTGTTCTCGCCAACGGCCACATCGTTGTTTCCGGCACAGGTGCCGACTTGCTGCACAACAGCGACGTCACCAACGCCTATCTGGCAGCGTGAGCACATGGAAGTCTTCCTTCAGCAGTGCGTCAATGCGATCAGCCTCGGCGGCATTTATGCGCTGCTGGCCCTTGGTCTCGCGGTGGTCTTCTCCATCGTGCGGCTGATAAACTTCGCACACGGCGAGGTCATGACGATCGCGGGCTATGCGATCTGGCTTGCCCTGCTCTCGTCGGTTCCGGTCGTCGCAGCCATCATTTTCGGCATCACTGTCGCGATGCTGGCCTCCGTCGCCATGGAACGCATCGCATTCCGCGCCATGCGCGGTGCGAGCGTCACCTCATTGCTGATCACCTCCTTTGCGGTCAGCGAGATCGTCAAGGTCCTCTTCCAGAACGGCATATCGGCAAGGCCCGTTCCCATCGTGCTGCCCGCCTGGATGTCAGGAAGCATCAACATGGGCTTCCTCACCATCAGCGTGATGGCGATGATCTCGATCATCGTGGTGGCGGTCTCCCTGGTTGCGCTCTCGGTCATTCTCACCCGCACGACGCTGGGCGTCGCCATGCGGGCTGCGGCGGAAGATTTCCCGGTCGTCCGGCTCGTCGGCATCAAGGCCAATCACGTCGTGGCCCTCGCCTTCGCCATCTCCGGCGCACTGGCGGGCGTGGCGGCGGTGCTCTGGGTGGCGCAGCGCGGGTCGGTCGATCCCCTGATGGGAGCAGCACCCGTCCTCAAGGCCTTCATCGCCACCGTGCTGGGCGGATTGGGCTCCCTCTCCGGCGCGGTGCTGGGCGGCTTCGTCGTCGGCGTGGTCGAAGTGTTCCTGCAGGGCTATCTGCCGGAATCGGTCGCGCCCTACCGCGAAGCCATTTCGCTGTCCATCATCATCGGCCTTCTGGTGTTGCGACCGGATGGCCTGTGGCCAGCGCCGAACGTCAATCGCAGCTAGCGCCATGACCGTGCGATCGCTCATCGACCGCCACCTCAGCGACTTCAGCGCCAGCGACACCCGCGTGGCGCGTTCCATCCTGGAGAAGTATCCGGTGAGCGCGCTGGGCGGCATCGAGGATATCGCCCACCAGTCGGGGGTCAGCGCCTCGACCGTGACGCGTTTCGTCAAGCGGCTCGGCTTCAAGCGCTTCGCCGACTTCCAGCGTGCCATCCGGCTCGAGGTGCAGGACAACGAGGTCTCTCCGCTGGCATTGTTCCGCAAGCATCAAAGCAAGCCGGCGCGGAATTCGAATGCGGATCGCCTGTTGGTCGGACATTTGTCGGAATCGCTGAGGAAACTGCTCAATGCGCCCACGCAGCGCGCACTGGACAAGGCCGCGGACCTGCTGGGAGACGCGAGGGCGCGGATCTACTTGCTTGGCGGGCGCTGGAGTTCGGCGGCAGCGCAATATGCCGCGTTTCAGCTGACCAGCCTGCGCGGCGAGATTCACGTGCTGGCACCCCAGGCCTCCGGCCTGGTCGAGGATCGCATCGCCGACTTCATCAAGCGTGACGTTCTGGTGGCCTATGACTTCCGCCGTTACCAGCCCGAGACCATCGCCTTCTGCCAGGCGGCGAAACAGCGTGGCGTGAAGCTCGTGCTGTTCACCGATCTCGATCTCTCGCCTGTTGCCGACATTGCCGATGTTGTCGTGCCAGTCACCGTCGAGTGCACCTCGCCGCTTGAAACGCTGGCGGTGGCCATCGCCGCGACCGATGCAATGCTTGCGCGACTCGTCAGAAGACTGGGCACCCAGGCCAGCCGGCGCATGGCCATGCTGGAAAACCTGCGGCGAGACGCTAGTATCCCGAAACTTTCCTGAGAGGACCAGACACATGCGACTTCCCTCGATTCCTACCGTCGACGCCGCGGGTGGAGCCTATCGCGAACGCCCCATCGAACTGGCCAAGACAGCGCTCCTTTCGATCGACATGCAGAATGCCGAGTGGAGTCCGGAACGTATGGCCAGGGCACGCGTAGCAGGTTCGCCGGAGGCGCCTTATCTGGCGATCATGGAGAAGATCGAGAAGCAGCTGATCCCCAACCAGAGGCGACTTCAGGCGACGGCCCGCAAGGCGGGCATCGAGGTCATCTATACGACGATCGAGAGCTACACGCTCGACGGACGCGACCGCAGCCTCGATCACAAGATCTCGAAGCTGTTCTGCCCGAAGGGCTCGTGGGAGGCGAAGGTGATCGCCGAGGCGGGACCCGAGCCAAACGACATCGTCATCCCCAAGACAGCTTCCGGAATCTTCAACTCCACCAACGTCGAGTATGTGTTGCGAAACCTCGGCATCGAATACCTTGTCATCTACGGCATCTGCACGGATCAATGCGTGGAATGCGCCATCCGCGATGCTGCCGACCGCGGTTTCATGGTGACTCAGATCGAGGATGCCTGCGCTGCCGTCGAGCAGCGCCGCCATGACGTCTCGATCGACCAGATGCGCGGCCATTACTGCCGGACGCGGACGACCGACGAAATGATTGCCGAGATCGAGGCGCTGTCACAGTCGGCCGCCGCTTGACCGGAGTCTTGGAGACCAGGATGAGCACACCATCAACCGACGTCGCCTATCTCTGCTGGAGCGACTATGTGGGCGTTACGCGCTGCCGCGGCGTACCTGCGAACGATCTGTCGAAGCGCATGGCGAAGGGCCTGGGATGGGCCGTGGCCGGACAGGCGCTGACGCCCTTCGACGACATTGCCGACAACCCCTGGGGTCCGATGATGGAGGTGCGGCAGACGCCAAATGCCGAGACGGAGGTGCGGCTTGACCTGTGGCCGGGGACGCCGGCCTTCCACATCCTGATGTGCGACTCGAACGTCAACGACGGCACGAACTGGGAATGCTGCACGCGCGGCTTCATGAAGAAGGCGCTCGGCGATTTCGAGGCAGAGACGGGCCTGCGCTTCACGGCTGCCTTCGAGCATGAGTTTCTGCTTTCCGGTCCTGACCTTCCCCCCGCCACGCCGTTCTCGCTCGAAGCCATGCGCGTTGCCGCCGGCTTCACCGGCACACTGGCGGAAGCCCTGGCGCTGGCCGGACTCGAACCCCAGACAATTGAACCGGAGTACGGTGTCAACCAATACGAGGTATCGACCGCGCCTGCAGCGGGCACCATGGCCGGCGACCGCGCCGTGCTGACCCGCGAGGTGATCCGCGAGGTCGCGC
>JBGSNJ010000249.1:0-4346 GCA_041739715.1 Aestuariivirga sp. | reverse complement strand
ACCGCGATGTAGAGGTCGGGGGCGACCACCTTGCCGGTCTGGCCGACCTGGTAGTCGTTCGGCACGTAGCCGGCATCGACCGCGGCGCGCGAGGCGCCGACGGCGGCATTGAGCTTGCGCGCCACCGAATCGAGCAATTTGAAGTTGTCGCCGTTCTGCATGCCGCGGCCGCCCGAGACGATGACCTTGGCCGAAGTGAGTTCGGGGCGGTCCGACTGGGTCAGGTTCTCGCTGACATAGGACGAGAGGCCCGGATCGGCGGCGGCATTGACCGTCTCCACGGGGGCGGACCCGCCCTCGCCCGCGGCCGGGAAGGAGGCGGTGCGCACCGTGATCACCTTCTTGGCATCCGAGGTCTGCACTGTCTGCACCGCGTTGCCGGCATAGATCAGGCGCACGAAAGTGTCGCCCGAGACCACGTCGGAAATGTCGGAGATCTGCATGACGTCGAGCAGCGCGGCCACCCGCGGCATGTAGTTCTTGCCGTTGGTGGTGGCGGCGGCCACGAGGTGATCGTAGGCGGGCGCGAGGCTGACAAGGAGGGCTGCCATCGGCTCGGCCAGCGGGCGCTCGAGCGCGGGCGACTCTACGTGCAGCACCTTCTTGACGCCGGCCAGTTTGGCGGCCTGGGCGGCGGCGGCGCCGGCCTTGTTGCCGGCCACCAGCACATGCACGTCGCCGCCCATCTTGAGGGCGGCCGAGAGGGCCTTGTGGGTGGCGTCCTTCAGCGAGGCGTTATCGTGTTCGGCGATGAGGAGAACGGCCATGATCAGATTGCTCCCGCTTCCTTGAGTTTGGCGACGAGTTCGGCTGGCGACTTTACCTTGACGCCGGCCTGGCGCTTCGGCGGCTCCTCGGTCTTCACCACCTTGTGGCGCGGCGCGACATCGGCGCCGAAGTCGGCCGGGGTCTTCTCGTCCAGCGGCTTCTTCTTCGCCTTCATGATGTTGGGCAGCGAGGCATAGCGCGGCTGGTTGAGGCGGAGGTCGGTGGTGACGATCAGCGGCATCTTGACCTTGAGGGTCTGCAGGCCGCCATCGATCTCGCGGGTGATGGTGGCTTCGCCGGCGCCGGGTTCCAGCTTGGAGCAGGCGGTGGCCTGGGCCCAGCCAATCAGGGCGGCCAGCATCTGGCCGGTCTGGTTGCAGTCGTCGTCTATCGCCTGCTTGCCGAGGATCACGATGTCGGGCTTTTCGGCCTCGACCACGCCCTTGAGGATCTTGGCCACGCCCAGCGGTTCGACATAGGCGTCATGCTTTACCAGGATGGCCCGGTCGGCGCCCATGGCGAGCGCGGTGCGCAGCGTTTCCTGGGCCTGGGTCGGTCCGATGGAGACGGCCACCACCTCGGTCGCCTTGCCGGCTTCCTTCAGGCGGACAGCTTCCTCGACGCCGATTTCGTCGAAGGGATTCATCGACATCTTCACATTGGCCAGTTCGACACCCGAACCGTCGGCCTTCACACGGATCTTGACGTTGTAGTCGACGACCCGCTTCACAGCGACCAGGACTTTCATCATCTTCCTCGATTTGGCGGCGCAAAAAGTGGCCGGACCCTAGTGAGGGGAATCCCTCAAGTCAATTCCATCAACGGCGCTTGCTGGCGGATTGCGACCTCAGGTCACGAGTCGCCGATCTGGATCAGCAGGCGGCGGCGGATCGCCCAGGTCAGGCCGAAACCGGTCAGGAACCCACCAATATGGGCCAACCAGGCAACGCTCACGCCGTCCTCCCGGGCGGCAAAGAGGCTGATCAGCTGCAGCAGGAACCAGCCGCCCAGCACCCAGGCCGCTCCAATACGGATGGGAATGCGCATGAAGAGCAGAATCCAGACCCTGGCCTTGGGGTAGAGCACCACATAGGCGCCGATGATGCCGGACACCGCTCCCGAAGCGCCGATCAGCGGCTCCGGCGAACCGGGCGTGAACAGCACATGGGCTAACCCGCCGATGACCCCGCTCAACAGGTAGAGCATCACGAAGGCCACGTGGCCGTAGGCGTCCTCCACATTGTCCGCGAAGACCCACAGGAACAGCATGTTGCTGATGAGATGCATCCAGCCGGCATGGAGAAATTGGTAGGTGATCAGGGTCAGTGGTTCCGGCACCGGGTCGTAGCCCATGTAGGGGGCAACACTTCCCGTCAACTCTCCCGGTACCAGCCCGAAGCCCGAGGCATAGGCCATCAGCGCAGTGTCGGAGGTGAAAGCGCCGGTCACGAGATAGACCAGCACGTTGAGCGCGATGATGAAGATGGTCACATGCTGGAAACGGATGACCTTCAGCGGCGTATCGTCGTGGAGCGGGACGAACATCAGCGCGTCTTGCCGGGAACCCACAGCACGTCGCCGGTGGCCTTCGCATTGGACCAGCGGCTGGCCACGAAGAAGAAGTCCGACAGGCGGTTGATATAGGCGATGGCGCCTTCGCTCACATGTTCGCCCTCCTTGCCGGCGAGCTCGACGATCAGGCGTTCGGCGCGGCGGCAGATGGTGCGCGCGAGATGCAGATGCGCGGCGGCCGGATGCCCGCCGGGCAGCACGAAGGAGCGCAGCGGCTGCAGTTCGCCGTTGAGGTCGTCGATCTCGGCCTCGATGCGCTCGTACTGCTTCGGCAGGATGCGCAGCGGTTCATAGCCGAGGTCCTTGCCCGTGTCGGGCACGCAGAGGTCGGCACCGAGGTCGAAGAGTTCGTTCTGGATGCGCGCCAGCATGGCATCGAGCTTCGCCATGTCCGCGCCCGAGCTGTGCAGGCGCACGATGCCGAGCACCGCATTGGTCTCGTCCACCGTGCCATAGGCGGCAATGCGGAGGCTGGCCTTGGAGACGCGCTCGCCGTTGCCCAGCGCCGTCTCGCCGGCATCGCCGGTGCGGGTGTAGATGCGGTTGAGAACGACCATGTTGCGCTGCCTTGCCTGTGCTTCCGCCTTGTCCCACCTTCGGCGGGAGAAGGCAATTACTCGTTCCTGAGGTAGGGTGCGGGCCGGGCCGAGAGTGCCTGCCAGGTGACCGCGAGCCCGGCTGCCACCGTTACAGCCATGGCGATGAGCGCGGTCAGGGCGGCAGTTGCGAAGGAGAAGCTCCAGGGCATCTCCAGGATGAAGCGCGCCAGGAACCAGGAGCCGAGCGATCCCACCAGCAGGCCGAAGAGCGCGGCAGCCAGGCCCAGCGCCGCATATTCGATGACGAAGGCGCCGATCAGCTGGCGGCGCGAGGCGCCGTAGGTCTTGAGCACCACGGCATCGTAGAGCCGTTCCGAGAGGCCCGCCGCCAGCGCGCCGGCCAGCACCAGCACGCCGGTCAGCAGGGTCATGACATTGGCGCCGCGGATGGCGGTGAGCATCTTGTTCAGCAGGTCGCTCACGATGGTGAGCGCATCCTTGACGCGCACCGCCGTCACCGATGGATAGGCCCGCGCCATCTTGTTGAGCAGGGCCGCTTCGTCACCGCCCTCCATCTCCACCGTGACGATGTGGCTGTGCGGTGCCGACTTCAATGTGTTGGGCGAGAAGACCATGACGAAATTGATGCCGAGGCTGCGCCAGTTCACCTGGCGGAGGTTCTCGACCTTCGCGGTGATGTCGCGGCCCAGCACGTTTACGGTGATCTCGTCGCCGATATTGACGCCGATACCACGCGCGATCTCGTCGTTGAGCGAGACCAGCGGCGGGCCGTTGTAATCGGCCGGCCACCAAGTGCCTTCGGTGAGGGCGGAGCCCTTCGGCAGCATTTCGGAATAGGTGAGCCCGCGGTCGCCGCGCAGCGCCCAGGCGGAATCGGGCGAGGCCTCCACTTTCTCGGCCGGCACGCCCTTCACGCTGACCATGCGGCCGCGCAGCATGGGGGCATTGCTGACGCCGGTGACGCCGGCTTCCTGCGCAATCGCCGCCTTGAAGTCTTCCAGCTCGGCGTTGCGCACGTCGAGGAAGAAGAAGGCCGGCGCCTTCTCGGGCAGGCCGGACTGCAGTTCCTGGCTGATGCTGCGGTCGGTGAGTGCCAGCGTCACGAAGAGGGTGAGCCCAAGTCCGAGCGCGAGGATCACCGAGGCCGCGGCCGAACCGGGCCGATAGATATTGCTGATGGCATAGCGCCAGATCGCCGATCTGGAGCGCGGCATGCGCTGCGCCGCGATGATGATGAGCCGGGCCAGGCCCAGCAGCAGCACGAAGCTGGCCACCAGACCGCCGAGGAAGTAGCCGGTGATGCGCCGCTCCTCGAAACTGAAGAAGACGATCAGTCCGATGCCGGCGAGGGCGGCAGCGATGGCCAGCAGTTCGGCGAAACTGGGCCAGCCATGGATGGCCAGGATGCGGTGGCGGAACAGGGCCGAGGCCGGCACGCGGCGCGTA
>JBGSNJ010000238.1:0-2015 GCA_041739715.1 Aestuariivirga sp. | reverse complement strand
ATCACCCGCGAAATCCGCATTGCGATGGCCGAAGTCGAACGCCTGCGCGCCGCCTGAAACACAATCGCCGGGTGTTTCCACCCGGCGAGATATCTTCAATCGAGAACGGTATACTTGACCTTGGCAACACCTGAACTGGTGAGGCCCACAACCCTGGCGGCGCCAAGGCTCAGGTCGATGACCCGGTTGCGGATGAAGGGTCCGCGATCATTGATGCGGACCACGACCGACTTGCCGGTCTTGAGATTGGTGACGGCGACCCGCGTGCCGAACGGCAGGGTCCGGTGGGCGGCGGTCAATCCGTTGGGATTGTAGCGCTCGCCATTGGCGGTGCGCTTGCCCGACTTGTAGTAGGAGGCCAGTCCGGTCACGGTCTTGGCTTGGGCGAGGCCGGACAGTCCGGCGGTACTCACAAATGCTCCCAACGCGAGAGCCACAAACATACGCTTCATTACGCTGCACATCCCCTATGTTTTTGAAGTGCGGCGCACCATAGGTCGCAATGAGGCGTCAATGTGGCGTTGCATTACGCAGCGGCAGACATCCCTTCGAGTGAAATCTGCGGCCGTTTTCCGGCAATGAGGTCGGCGGTGACCCGCGCCGCGCCATGACTCATGGTCCAGCCCATGTGGCCCTGGCCAGTGTTGAACCAGAGATTCCGAATCTTCGACGGGCCGAGGATGGGCGTTCCTTCCGGCGTCATGGGCCGAAGCCCGGCCCAGGTCGAGGCCCTGTCCCAGTCCGCACCGTCCGGAAAGAGGCGCCGCATGGTGGCCAGCATGGTGGCGAAGTCCTGCGGGCGGTAGCTGCGGTCAAACCCTGAGAATTCCGCCGTGGCGGTGACCCGGATGCGGTCGCCATAGGGGGCATAGGCCACCAGCGTCTCCTCATCCACCCCGCCGATGGTGGGCGGGTTGTTGCGCCCCGCGACCGGCGCCGTCATGGCATAGCCCTTGACCGGGTAGATCGGCAGGTCGTGCCCGATCTGGCAGGCCAGCTGCGGGGAATAGACGCCGAGGCAGAGAACGATCACGTCCGCCGTCTCGCGGCCCTTGTCGGTGAGCACGGCGGCCACCCGGTCGCCTGCCGTCTCGAAGCCGGTGATGGCGGTGCCGAACTTGAAGGCCACGCCCTGCCCCTTGAGCCAGTCGCCCATGTTGCGGGCGAAGAGCCGGCAATCGCCGCTCTCGTCATCGGGCGCATAGAGGGCGCCGGCGAAACTGTCCTTCACGGGCCCGAGCGCCGGATCCTTCGCCGCCACTCCCTCGCGGTCCAGCGTCTCGATGCGGCAGCCGTTGTCGCTGAGAATGCGCGACTTGGCGGAGGCCGCCTTGAGCGCCGCCTCCGAGCTGTAGAGATAGAGCAGCCCACCCTGGCGGCCATCATAGGCAACGCCGGTGCGGGCCAGGGTTTCGTGGAAGACGGCGAGCGAATAGTTGCACAGCCGCACCTTGCGCGTGGTGTTGAGCGCGGCGCGCTCGGGCGTGCATTGCCGCCAGAAGCGCCACATCCACGACCAGAAGCGCGGATCGGCGGAGAACTTGAGGCGCAGCGCCTGGTCTCCGCGCCACAGCGAGCGCAGCAGGATGCCGGGTGCTGCGGGCGAGGACCAGGCATAGGCATGACCCGGCGCGAAGAGCCCGGCATTGGAGTAGCTGGTGAAGGCGGCGGGCTCGGCCTCGCGGTCGATGACGGTGACCTCGTGGCCGTCGCGGTTCAGCTCGTAGGCCGTGGTGATGCCGACGATCCCCGCGCCCAGTACCAGTGCCTTCATCGCGACCTCTTTGCCATTCCCCGGAGCGGATGCTAGCAAGCCTGCATCATGCCATCCACCACACATCCGCATGCCTTCCATTTCGAACGCGCCGTTGACAGTTACTGGGAGGCCTCCGCCGACCCGCTGGGGATCGCGACGCCGGCGCTGACGGCCCACGAGTCCTGCGACGTCGCCATCATCGGCGCGGGCTTCACCGGTCTCTCGGCGGCGATCGAACTGGCGGGACAGGGCCTCGACG
>JBGSNJ010000234.1:0-6070 GCA_041739715.1 Aestuariivirga sp. | reverse complement strand
CCAGGGATACATGCCGGTTTACCGCCCGCAATCCTTCACCTTCGGACAGGCTGGCCTCGACGCCGCCGGCCGGCCCACCCAGCTCGTGACCATCGTCGGACCCGACGGCAAGACCTACGAGGCGCTCTATACCTTCGAGCGGCAGGCCGATGGGTCCTGGAAGATCGCGGGTTGCCGGTTGCTGGAGACCCCCGGGCTCAACACCTGATCTTGTTGCCGGCGCCGCCGCGCGCCAGATTGCAGGTCATGACCGATTCCCCCATCATTCGGCAGCTTGACCGGCGGACCACTGCCGTTCTGGCAGCGGTCCTCATTGCGGCAACCGCCCTGATGCTGTGGACCATGGGACGTCTGCCCATCTGCAAATGCGGTTACGTGGAATTCTGGCACGGCGACGTCTTCAGCTCCGGCAACTCCCAGCATATCGCCGACTGGTACACAGCCTCCCACATCATCCATGGCTTCATCTTTTATGGACTGCTGTGGCTGATCGTCCCCCGCTGGTCGGTCGGAGCGCGCCTGTTGTTGGCGATCGTCATCGAAAGCGGCTGGGAACTCTTCGAAAACACGGAATTCACCATCAACCGCTACCGCGAGACAACCATCGCGCTCGACTATTATGGCGACAGCGTATTGAACTCGGTTGCCGACATTCTCGCCATGGTCGCTGGCTTCCTGATCGCCGCCGCAGCGCCCGTCTGAACCGTCGTTCTGGCGGCAATCCTGCTGGAGGTCGGCGTGGGCTACGTGATCCGCGACAATCTGACTCTCAACGTGATCATGCTGATCTGGCCGCTCGAAGCGATCAAGCAGTGGCAAACCGGCGGCGCATAGCCAGCACAGCACCGCCGGGGCCTGTCGTCCCTACCTGCAGGTGATCTGCGTGAAGCCGTCACAGCTGGGATCATTGCAGATCTCGCCTGTGCCGATGATCCTGGTCTTACCGATATCAGGCGCGATCTTGAAGCTCACAATCTCGTCGCCGCCTCCGCTATCTCGGCTGATGCTTCATCGCGAGTCTTGTCAAGGTGCGGCGGCGGATTGGCGCCAGAACTGCGGATCGGATGGTTCGAGAAGGTAATAGGCCCACAGCGACATACGGTCCTCGCCATAGGCCAGCACCTTGCAGATGTCGCCGGTGACCTGAACCACCGGACCCTCGCGGCCATCCGGGATCATCACGTTCTGTCCCACCTTGCACCAGTTGCCGGGCGCAGGTCCGGGATTTGCGAGGACCGCAAGGAAATAGACCGTGATCAGAGTCGCCATCGCATGCAGTGAACCGCGAAAGGGCAGGCAAATCAAGCAGCACGAAAGCTGGACGGCGGCCTGCCATAGCGCAACTTGAAACTGCGCGAGAACAGCGGCAGCGACGAGAACCCACAAGCCACGCTCACATCGCGCACGCTCATGTGGGAATAGGTCAGCAGCCGTTCTGCCTTCTCGAGCCTGAGCGCGCGGTAGAACCCCATGGGCCGCTGGCCCAGCTTGTCGTGGAAGAGCCGTTCCATCTGACGAAGCGAAATTCCAGCGACGGCCGCAAGCGCTGCGGCGTCAAGCGGATCCTCGCTCTGCTCTTCCATGGCGGAGATGATCTTGAGAAGCCGCGCGTCGTCGATACCGTAGCGGGCCGCCACCGGCAGACGGGCCTGGCTCGGCTGCTCCATGGACCGGAAATGGACGAGCTGGTCGGCCACGGCGACGGCCAGGGGCCTGCCAAGCAACCGGCCGATCCAATCCAGAATCATGTCGATGGCAGCGGCGCCGCCGGCCGAGGTCATGCGGTTCCTGTCGGTGACGTAGAGCGATTGCTCTGCCAGCACTTTCGGGTAGCTCTCGCGAAAGCCCGGCAGGCTCTCCCAATGGCAGGTTGCGCGATAGCCATCTAGGACCCCAGCCTCCGCAAGCAGGAAGGGACCGGTGTCGATCGCTGCCAGCGGCACCCTGCCCCGCGCAAGTCTGCGGATGGCGGAAAGCATCGGCCGGGTCAGCCCTCTCTCCGGCTCATAGCTCGCAGACACGACGGCCATGGCGGGCCGCCCAAGATCGGAGAGACTGCCCGAGACCGAGACCGGGATGTCGTTTGACGCCGAAACGGGGGCTCCGTCCTCCGAGAAGAAGCGCCAGCTGAAGGTAGGCCCGGCGAAGCGGTTGGCCACGCGCAAGGGTTCGAGCGCCCCATAGAGTGCGATCATGGAGAACTTCGGGACCAGGAGAAAGCTGACGTCGTAACGGCTCATGGCGAAAAAAGAAAAGCCTTTGGCGAAAAAAGTCAAGTCTATCGTCTCGCCCCGTCCTAGTCTCGCGCCACTTCAGGAGGAGGATTCCATGCAGCCCAAGGTCATCATCACCTGCGCCGTGACCGGCGCCGGCGACACAGTCGGCAAGCACCCGGCCATACCCGTGACACCCGAGCAGATCGCCAATTCGGCCCTCGAAGCCGCCAGCGCCGGCGCCACGGTGGTTCATTGCCATGTCCGCGAACCCTCGACCGGCAAGGGCTCGCGCAAGGTCGCCTACTATCGCGAGGTGATGGAGCGCGTCCGCGACAAGAACAAGGAGGTCATCATCAACCTCACGGCCGGCATGGGCGGCGACGTCGAAATCGGGCCGGGCGCCAAGCCACTGGACTTCGGCCCAGGCACCGACTGCGTCGGTCCGGAGGAACGGCTCGTGCATGTCAAGGAGCTGCGCCCGGAACTCTGCACCCTGGACTGCGGCACGTTGAACTTCGGCGACGGCAACAGCATCGTGGTGCAGACACCGGCCCAGCTGCGCGAACAGGCCAAGCTCATCATGTCCTATGGCGTGAAGCCCGAGATGGAGATCTTCGACAGCGGCAATCTGTGGTTCGCCAAGCAGCTCTGCGCCGAAGGCCTGATCCAGGACCCGCCGCTCTTTCAGCTCTGCCTTGGCATTCCCTGGGGCGCGCCCTACGACAGCGAGACCATGGCCTACCAGAAGGCGCAGCTCCCGCCCAACGCGGTCTGGGCGGCCTTCGGCATCGGCCGCAACGAGTTTCCGGCCGTGGCCCAGGCGGTTCTGCTTGGCGGCCATGTTCGCGTGGGCCTCGAGGACAATCTCTGGCTGGAAAAGGGCGTATATGCCTCCAACGGCACGCTGGTCGAGAAGGCCGTGAAGATCATCGAGATCCTCGGCACCAAAGTGGCCTCGCCCGATGAAGGCCGCGCGATCCTCAAGCTTGCACCGCGGAAGAAGTGACATGAGCAAGATCAAGACCGTCGGCATCGCCGGGACCGGGCTCATCGGCGCGGGCTGGGCCGCCCGCCTCCTGTTCCGTGGCATCAATGTCATCGCCTATGATGTCTCGCCCGCGGCCGAAGAGCGGCTCAAGGCGCAGATCAAGACCGCCTGGCCCTCGCTCGAAGCCCTGCTGGGCAAGCCCGCAAAGAAGGGCAAGCTTGCATTCACCACGGATCTCAAGGAGATGGCGTCGAAGGCTGACTTCATTCATGAAGCCGCTCCGGAGCGCGAAGACCTCAAGATCCGGCTCTTCAGCGAGATCGACGCGGTGGCGCGGCCGGAGGTGATCATCGCCTCTTCTTCGTCGGGCTTCCTCCCCACCAACCTGCAAAGCAAATGTCAGCATCCGGAGCGGGTCATCATCGGCCATCCCTTCAACCCGGTCTATCTGCTGCCGCTGGTCGAGACCGTGCCCGGCGCCAGGACCTCGGAAGACGTCATGCAGCGGGCCGGCGACTACTTCGATTCGATCGGCATGCATGTGCTCCGCTTGAAGAAAGAGATCATGGGCTATGTGTGCGACCGCCTGCAGGAGGCGCTGTGGCGCGAGGCGTTGCACATCCTGAACAAGGACATCGCCACCACGGGCGACATAGACGACTCCATCGTCTATTCCGCCGGAATGCGCTGGGCCTTCATGGGCTCTTTCCTCACTTATCACGTGGCCGGCGGCCCCGGCGGCATGCGCGACTTCATCAAGCAGTTCGACCCCACGCTCGAACTGGACTGGACCGACCTCAAGTTCCCGAAGTGGAACGCCGCGCTCGAGCAGCGCCTGGTCGAGGGCTGCGAGGCCCAGGCCGCGGGCCGCAAGGTTTCCGAGATCGAGGCCAAGCGCAACGCCATCCTCGTCGACATGATGAAGCTCTTCAAGAAACACAAGATCGGCGCGGGCCTTGTGCTCGACCGCGAGATGAAGGCAAGGAAGAAGAAGTCCAAGAGGTAAGGCCGTTCGCGGCCAGGAGGAGACCCAATGCCCCAGCAACGCGTGATGGTCACGGCCGCCGCAGACGGTATCGGCCGCGCTATCGCCAAGGCCTTCGCGGCCGACGGCGCCAAAGTGCACATTTGCGACGTGAACGAAGAGGCGCTTGCGAAGTTCCGCAAGGAGTTTCCCTTCATTCCGGCGGCGCTTGTCGACGTGCGCAACGAGTCCCAACTCAACGCCTGGTTCGACGCGGGGCTGAAGGATCTCGGCGGCATCGACGTACTGGTCAACAATGCCGGCATCAAGGGGCCAACAGCGCCGGTGGAGGGCGTGTCGCTGGCCGACTGGCGCGAATGCCTGGAAATCTGCCTTGACGCGCAATTCCTCGGCGCCAAGCGGGTAGCGCGGCTGATGAAGGCGCAGAAGTCGGGCGCCATCATCAATCTCTCCTCCAATGCCGGCCAGCATGGTTTTGGCAACCGCACGCCCTATGCGGCGGCCAAGTGGGGCGTGATCGGCCTGACCAAGTCGCTGGCCATCGAGCTCGGTCCCTACAATGTCCGCTGCAACGCCATCTGCCCCGGCTCGGTGCGTGGCGACCGCATTAACCGGGTGATCGAGGGCGAGGCCAAGGTGCGTGGCGTACCTTTCGATGTGGTCGCCGCCGAGATCGTCAACAACCAATCCATCGCGCGCTTTACCGAAGCGGAAGAAGTGGCGGACCTCTGCCTCTACCTCGCCTCGCCGCGCGCCGCCATGATCACCGGACAGGACATTGCCATCGACGGCCATGTCGAGGTCTTCCACATCAAGTAGGATCCCATGGATTTCAATCTCACCGAAGAACAGCAGATGATCGTGAAGACGACGCGGGATTTCGTTGTCAACGAGCTCTATCCGCATGAAGCCAAGATCGAGGAGACCGGCGTGCTGCGCCACGATCTCCGCGACGCGATCAAGACGAAGGCCATCGAGGCCGGTCTCTATGCCGCCAACATGCCAGCCGAGGTGGGCGGCGCTGGTCTCGATACGCTGACCTGGGTCCTCTACGAGAAGGAACTGGGCCGCGCGAACTATGCGCTGCACTGGACCTGCGTGGCACGCCCGTCCAATATCCTGATGGCCTGCCAGGGCGATCAGCGCGAGAAGTACCTGTTCCCGTCGGTGCGCGGCGAGAAATCGGACTGCCTCGCCATGACCGAACCGGGCGTGGGCTCCGACGTGCGCGGCATGAAGACCTTCGCCAGGCAGGACGGCGACGACTTCGTTATCAACGGCACCAAGCACTTCATCAGCCATGCCGACGAAGCGAGCTTCGTCATCCTCTTTGCCGCCACCGGCGAGGAAGACACGCCGCGCGGCAAGAAGAAGCTGATCACCGCCTTCCTCATCGACATGGGAACGCCTGGTTACACCGTGCGCCCCGGCTACAAGAACGTCTCGCACCGCGGCTACAACAACTGCATCCTCGAATTCAACGACTGCCGGGTACACAAGAGCCAGGTGCTGGGTGAAATCCACAAGGGCTTCGAGGTGGCCAACGACTGGTTGGGCGCCACCCGTCTTCAGGTGGCCGCAACCTGCATCGGCCGCGCTGAACGCGCCCTCGAGCATGCCAAGCAATATGCCGTGGACCGCCAACAGTTCGGGCAGCAGATTGGCAAGTTCCAGGGCGTGTCCTTCAAGCTGGCCGACATGGCACTCGAGCTGAAGGCGGCGGACCTCCTCACGATGGAGGCCGCCTGGAAGTTCGACAACAAGACAGTGACCGACATGGACATGGCCATGGCCAAGCTGAAGGCCACCGAGATGCTGGCTTTCGTGGCCGACGAGGCGATCCAGATCCATGGCGGCATGGGGCTGATGTCGGACCTGCCG